>DATMXP010000025.1 GCA_035561515.1 Terriglobales bacterium
CCTCGTCACCGCGCGCTACTACATCAACGACGCCAATACGAACAACAGCGGCACCTACGGCATTCCTGCCGCCGATCCCCTGGCGGACATCACCGACGTGCGGGTTCAAAGCATCCTGGGCTCCTACACCCACATCTTCAGCCCCGCCGTAATGAACGAATTCCGTGACACGTACCTGCGCCGGAAGTTTTTGGACAGGCGGCCCGGGTTCGGCGAAAACCTCGCCGCCAAAATCGGCCTGTCCGGTGTGTCTGACGCCGCCTTTCCGGCCTTCACCATTCCGGGCTATGGCGTTCCGGCGGGCTTCGTGGCCGGCAATGTCACGGTTCCGAACACCGGCGCGGCGCTAGGGAACCCAACCGCCGTCTACCGCTTCCAGACCCCCATCGTTGACCAGCAATTGATAGAGTCCCTTTCCTGGTCTAGGGGGAAGCACGCCTGGAAATTCGGCGTGGAGTACCGCGCCGGCGCCAACGACGAGATTCGCGACCGCGGCTCCGCCGGAAATTTCACCATCAGCCCCTTGATCACTGCCTTGCCGGGCTCTGCTTCAACTACGGGGAACGCGCTGGCCGGCTTCCTCCTGGGTTATGTGAGCGCAGCCAGCAGCCAGGTTTCCGATAAGATCCCCTCGCGCGCCTCTTACATGGCGTTCTATGCGCAGGACGACTGGCGCATCACAGACCGCCTCACGATGAACGCCGGTCTCCGCTACGAAGTGGAATTCCCGCGCTACGTCCTGGGGAACAAGATGAATTCGTTCGATCCCCTGGCCATCAACCCGGTCTCCGGAACTCCTGGCGTGGTAACGTTCGCCGGGACGAATGGCACGCCCGTACGCGCCTTCCTCACGGATTGGAACAACATCGGCCCGCGCCTCGGGTTCGCGTGGCGCATCCCCGGAACGCGTGAGACGGTAATTCGCGGCGGCGCCGGCGTGTTCTACGGGCCTACCGTCAGCAACACCATAGGCGACGTGGCGGCGCTGGGCTTTTCGACTTCCGCCAGTTACTCTGTAGCGCAGGCGGAAACCCAGACCGCGCTGCTGCTCCGCGATGGCTTCCCCGCGTACACGCGGCCGCCGCTTACGCCGGGTTTTGGAGCGGTGGCGCCCGGCCAGAAGCCCAATACCGCCGTTTCGTTCTTCAATCCCGAACAGGTAGCCCCTGTCTCGTACCAATACAACTTCGGCATTCAGCGCGAGGTGGCACGCGACCTGCTGCTCGAAATCGGCTTCATCGGCAACGTGAGCCATCACCTCACGGCCAACGATCTCAGCCTGAACCAGGTCCCCCCGGAACTGATGGGTCCCGGCAACTCGCAGTTGCGGCGCCCATTTCCGCAATTCAGCAACGTAACCTGGATCAATCCGTCCATCGGTAACTCCACCTACCATGCCGGTTTCGTCCGGGCGGAAAAACGCATGAGCGGGAGTTTGTCGTTCCTGGCGCACTACACGTTCTCCAAGTTCCTCGACGACGTCGAGGCGGCTAACGAATTCGGCGCCACCGGCAGCTACATGGATGCTTACAACCGCGGGCTCGATAAAGGCCGCAGCGGTAGCGATGTGCCGCATCGGCTGGTGGTCGAGGCCTTATATGAGCTCCGCGGTTTCAAGGGGAATCGCGTTCTCAACCGTGTGCTCGGCGGCTGGAAAGTGGGAGTGTTGGAAACCGCCGAATCCGGCCCCGCCTTCACCGTCACCACTTCGGCGAACACCACCAACGCTTTTCCCGCCGGGTCTTTGCGGCCGGACCTGCTGCATGATCCTTCGCTGCCCTCCGGCCGGCGAACCGTCGCCCGCTGGTTCGACACCACGGCCTTCGTCAATCCCGCGCCGTACACGTTTGGGAATTCGCCGCGGTCTGGCCTCCGTGGCGCCCCCGTAGTCACCACGGATGTGACCCTTGAGAAGAGCTTCGCGCTCGCTGAGCACCTCCGACTCGAAGTGCGCGCTGAATTCTACAATGTTCTCAACCACGCGGTCTTCAACGTCCCCGGTTTCACCCTGGGCGACGCCGCTTTCGGCGCGGTCTCCAGCGCACGGTCGCCGCGCACGGGGCAACTGGCAGCGCGCCTCAGCTTCTAAAAGCCAGCCTTGTGTTCCGGCCGTCTGGTCGGCCACTCTGTCATAATCGCGCCGTCGGAGCACTTTCGGCAGCAAGCGGGTGCTGCGCTTGGTTCGGCAGAATACTCGGAGAGACTGGCAAACGCTACTGCATCAGGGAGCGATAATAGTCCTCTGCCGGGCAGATATCAGCAAGGGGCGTTATGCGTCAAGCCAAGCCGACTTGTCGGTCCCTATCCGACGTAGGCACTTCTCACCATTAGCGACAAACAGTCACCTTGGACTTGTAAACGCGCGACACCGTCTGGAACGGCTAAAGATCGGTAGTGTGGGGATCTGTTTACCACATTTCGAGCACTCATCGTTTCTCGATTTTGAATATGCCGAGAGGCGCAGCTTTGGCGGAGCGAGGGATTCAGGAATACATAACGAAGGCCGGGCTCACGAGCGGGCCGTTGTTCAGGCCGGTACGAAACCCCCGGTCATCGGAGTTAGCGAACCGTCCGATTACGGAGGTAACGCTCTGGCGCCTAGCGGTGGGGTACTTGCAACGCCTTCCCGGTTCGATGCGAGAAGTTCAAGGCCCAGGCGGGGCGATGTGTGAGGCATGCATCTATACCCCCCACTCTCTCCGAGCAACAACCGCAACCCTCTTATTGGATGCCGGAGTCGACATCGCCAAAGTGCAGGAGCTTCTGGGGCTACCGCCACATCACCACGACACAGATCCACGACAAACGACGCCGCGGAACATCCGAGAGCGCCTCGCACGAAGTGCCGATTTGAATTAGCCGCACCCGTTATCTCAGAGTGATCGATAGACCTTTAAGCACGAGGTAGACGATCTGGGCGACGTTGGTACTCTTGAAAAGCACTTCGTTCTCTTCCACCGAGAAGCCGTTCTTAAGCCCATCGAATCCAGCCTCGCACAAAGTTCGAAGCTCACGTTTATAATCAAGGGTCTCTGCCTGCCCTGCGCCAGCGGCATCGGCGTAGCGCTTCTGTAGGCCATCGAACTGTGCGTCGGACCCGCTCTGGAACTTGGCTGTGAACGCTTCCGGAATTCCGCCCTTCAGTGCGTCGATGAGGAGAGCGGTGCAGCCGCCAAAGCCACCGATGAGGAAGAGCGGCCGGCCGGCACGAACGGCGAGCGTGGCCTCTTCGAGAATGCCTGGGTACTTGCCCTTAAAGCCGGTGATTTGGCCTCCGAGGAGGATGCGAGCTGCGATGCGGCCGGTCATCTCCTCGCGCATCACCGTGAGCGAGCGCGCCCACAGATAGCGACCTTGGACGTCATCTGGCGCGACAAATGTCGTTTCGTCGAGCCCCAGATCGGCCGGCGGACGAAGGTTGTGGAATTTCGCTTCGTCCAGGTAGTCCTTCCAGACGGCCTGATCGAGGCGCAAATGAATCGGCCAGCTCAGGAAATTGTGAATCCGCTCTTCGGAACCCGCTCGATTGTGTGCTCGAACAAGGTCAAAGAGAATAGTTGTAAAGCCCCCGCGCCGGAGATCTCCGCCGTAGGCAAGCGATGCCCCTTGGGAGAGCAGATGGCGTGCGCACTCGACCATTGCATCTTCCAGGTGCGCGAGGTTCATGCCCGGTGGGAACTCTGGGCTATTCGAGATCGAAATCCCGATGATGCGGCCTTTGAAAGGCGGCTCCTTGCCCGGTGTCAGCTCGACGCCAGTAGCCGTCGGAGTGACGAACTTCAGATTCGAAGGAGTGGAGGGATTGAGGTCTTCGAGGACCTCGATTTCTTCATCACCGAGCGGCGGGTCGGGATAGAGGAGCACCGCTGGCTTCTGCCATTCGCACTTCTTTGCTCGAATCAGATTGCGGTATGTCAGCATCTCCGGCGCGGTGCCGACTTCGATGCAGGTATTCGGCAACAGCCCTGCCGTCTTCAGAGTTCTCACGTGCTGTAGGAAATAGGCGTTCCGCAGAACTTCCCGAACTGCAGCGTCCATCACCACGCGGCAACTCTTCGCGTCGTCGCCGCGCCACCGCACACTGGGAGCGTTGCCGAGATATGGAAAAAGCCGTTCCTCTCCTTGCGTAACGGCATTTACAACGAGAATCGGGCAGGCGTACTGCTTCGCGAGAAGCACTTCTTTACGGCACCACGGCCGGTCGGAGTACGTGTTCGAATGAATGACGATCATGGCGCTATCCGCGACGCCGGCCTTGATCTCTTTCTCGAAGTCGTGTCCTGGCGCGATGTCGTTCGAATCGTAGAAAGTCGCCACGGGAAGCATTTGCCCGCCGTAGTCGCGGAGCTTCATCGCGATAATGTTTCCGTCTACTCCATGCTTCGAATGGCTCAAAAAGAGCTTGACCGGCGCAAAGCTCTTTTCCAGTACGCCGAAAGCCTCGGTCGGGACATCGCCGGACTTAGCCAAGAGGAGGCGGGCGAGCTCGTGGGTAATCGCCGACACAATGATCTGCGGCACGTCCGTAAAGTCTGCTTCTTCGAGGCGAATGCAATTGTTCTTTTTGAGAACGCTATGGACCTTGTCCTCGCACATCACTGGGAGAAGGAGACGCCGTCGGGCTGAATTTGCAATTTCCTTATCCAAGGTGCGAAGAGCAGCGATCCACGTCTCGTCGGCACGAATGCTGTTATCGATGAGCCCGACGACTACTGTGCTCTCGGCATCGTCGAGCGCCTGGGACACTGGCTGTATCGCGGCGTCTGAAGTGCTGCCAGAGTGAAGGTAGACCGGGATGCCAAGGCCGCGGGCGGCAGGGCGTTCGGCATCGCGACAGAAGCACGAGTAGATATGCCGCGCGAGGTCCTGGCCACGGGCAAAATCGGAGTGCCAGAGAACGCGGAGTATCAATCTGGGTTTATACGAAGTGATCGACATATTTTAAGGAGCAGTATTTCGACGCATCATGTCGCGGCCGTTCACAATCAGGCGCTTCGGCCGGCGAGCCGTGTCGAGCGCATCCTCAATGTAACCCTTGAGCGCATTCGCCCCGCCCATCAGCTGGTCCCATGTGATCCATAGGGCGTAGCCTGACACGATGTTGTTGTGCAGACGCGTCGGGACGATAGATTTGCCGTCCGTCGCGCGTGCCACGCTCGGAAGCTGAACCCCGATCAGGCCGTGCTCCTTGTCGAGCGTCCCTTTGAGCTCCCAGTCGACGTACTTCCGCCCATGCGTGTGGGCTCCGCAAAGAACGATCGTGCAGGATGTGCCGCTGATATTGTTGTCCCGAATCGATTGCATAATGTATTCGGGATCATCTGTCGTGAGCGTTCCTCAGCGAATTATCCTGGATGATATCGTACGACTGGGCGCAATACGTCGCAGAAAATGCGTCGTAATAGCCTTGGTCGCCGTGGTGGTGGTAACTGACAAAGATCTTGCGCTGGATATCGGCTCGGAGCAGTTGCTCCATCAAGCTGTTGTAGTTGAAAGCCACTCCATTCTCCTGGTTCGCTTACTCTCCGCGCTGATCGCCAACGAGAGCGGTGTCACCGCTAATATAGCGCGCGTACTCCGTTGGTCCCGCGAATCCATTCGGGCAACGGCACATACAGCGATGACCCTTTCATCATTCCCAACTCCCCTTTCGAAGGGATGCTCTCGATGACGGGATACAGCGAGAGGTATTCCTGCCCTTTGAAACTGGTGCTGTTGTCGGCGACGAGCGGAACGATTCCAATCGGTCCCCGCTTCAGCCCATCGTAGTAGCCGAGTTCCCAAGGCATCCACTTCGACTTGGGCGAATTCTGCGTAGTTGCAAATGCGAGCGAACTGCACGACCCCATGCGCACCCGGAGGATCTCGGCAGTCCTCGCATCGACCACATTGTGGTCGAGTTCGGGGTCGTCCCAGTCGACATAAACGCGGTAGCGCTTCTCTTCCAGTAGCACCTTGAGGCCGAGAATCAATTTCGCGTCCTCATTGGCGTGCGAAAGAAAAATGTCATAGGTCAGCGCCTTGGAGAACTGCGCAGCGCTTTCGCGAAGCAGCCGGTCAGCGGTCTTCGCTTCATAAGCATATCGCCTGTTATAGGCACTCAGTGCTTCGCTCTGACGTAGAAATGCCATGGTTCGTCTCCTCTACCACTTGTACGGATTGAGCATCTTCGCTGCGAGCTGCTTCTTCCGCTCTGCCTCTTTGTAGGCCTCTTCGACCCAGTCGCCGAATTTCGAGCCGTCCCAGAGATAGAGCTTCGCCCCCGCGCCTACGAGCGGCGTTGGTGCCGATCCCTGGTAGGTCGTTTGCTGGTACTTGTCTTTTATCTGGTGAATGTAGATGCCGAGCAGCCCATTGCCGCGCTCGATGCTCCTTTCGATCTCGTAGTTCACATACTCGCGACTATAGGTGTGCGGCCCGATTAGCACCGCCGTTACCGAGGTGCCGCTCAGGCCGGCCTCGATCAGCTTCTTGATCGCAGCGTCGCCCTTCTTCTTGGCCTCCTCCCACATGGAGGCGTCCTGAAAGCCGGCGGCGGAGCACCCCTCAACGACGTGGGAGTTCCGAACGACGTTCACCCGCCAAATGTCCTCGTAATGGAAACTAAAAAAGACTCTTCGTGCCACACGTTCTCCTTGGAGCGCCGGCGCGTTTCCCTTGCGCCAGCCTCGACTGTTCTTGAATCAATTGCCTGACTTGTGCTTCGTTGGATCCACCAGCGTGTAGGTGACGCCTTTAGCCGGCGCGGGTGGAAGTGGTTCTCCTTTTACGGAGGTCACTTCCGTTCCCTTTCCGCCTCTGGGCCCGACCTGCTGATATTGACCAGACTTCGGGGCCGTTTGCCCCGGCTTCAATCCACTCATTCTTGCCATGCTACTGCTCTCCTTTTTCCGCTTTGCTTCCGATTATGGTTGATCTCCCAATCTCGTTCAGTGAATGAGCTGAACGAGTGAGCTAAAAAAAGCCTATTTAATCGGCACATAAATATACTCCATGCCCCCAGAGTCGGCCGTTGCCTCCGCTCTCAACAGATACCCTTGTTCCCAAAGCTGCTTAAACTTGCTGCTGGCGTTTGTAATCGAAACGTCCTTTGCATGAGCTGCGAATTCGGCAGCTCGCGTTGCCTTCCGGCCGAGGGCGAACCGAAATCCGTCAACAGTACCCTGACTCGGCGGTGGTCCCACGAGGGAAGGCTTCCCAGTTCGGTCCCAACACATTATCGGCTGCTTGGCCCTTTGGGCAGCAGCGTCCCAGTTCTCTCTCTGGTCTGCGTCACTGAGGTCGATGAATGCAAAACCCTTCTTGCCCCGGTATCGCCGTGCGAGCTCGACAAGCGTCTCGGATGCGAACGAGATGTCAATGTGGTTGATTCCGGCGACGGATACCTGGAAGACCAGCACCCCGGCGTGGCTTTCAACGAACTCCATCAACTTTGCATACACAACGCGCCCCGCAGCTCGACCCCACCCGTCCGCGTCTGGCATGAAGTCCCGGAGGCGGAGTTTTTGTGTTGCAATCTCGTTCATTATCTTCATTGAAGCAGATTTAAGGCCGCTCGTCAAGGCCTAGGGTGAAGCAAACGTGCGTTCCCCACACCAGAGGCAGGCGAGAGAAGCAGAAAGCTGTGTTGGGCGTGTAGCCATCCTTGCCCGGAACGAGGAAGACGCGCTCATGCGGCAACCGCAAGTCGAGTTGTGCGCGGAACTTGATCGCCTTGTCGGCGCATCCCTTCAGTCCACAGCCCCGCGAGGGGCCATGGCGAGACAAACCTCGCCTGAACACCTCAACGAGGAGTTCCGTATTCGACAGAGCTGCAAGCCGAAGCGATTCACTTCGGAGCGCCGGCCGAAGCGTCTCAAGCAAACCCAGCCCGCTGTCTGATACAGCGACCTTAAGACAGTTTCCCCGATGGTAAACCTGTAGGGCAGCAAACCCGTCCAGCGGAGTCCGGCTGTGAGAGAACACGTTGTCGATTAGTTCAGCGAGGATCGTCCATGCCGCGCCTTCGAGTATCTTTACGTCTTTGCGTTGACTGCAAGCCCTCGTAATCGCCGCCGTCAATCGGCTGACAAGATTCTGGTCGCGAGAGGTGCGGTCGATCCTCTCGATCTCCACTAAGCCTGGATTCCGTCCCCGGTATCTTGCCGCAGAAGACTGCGGCCGATGCGGCAGTACAGCGATGTTCGGAGAGAGACACTCGAAGAACGCGATTCGGCTCAGATACCCGAGAACCCCCTCCTCTCCCTCTTCGAATTCAACGATAACGCGTCGGGTCGCACAGTCGAGCTGATTGAACAATGAGAGAAGACGAACGGCAGCGTCGGTCATTACGTTGCACTTTGCGGGAAAACGGAACACGACGTCTGCCGATGGGGCCTCGTGTGGGGAAGGACCGGCTCGTAGGACTTCTTCCAGGGTGGAAGCATCCATCCACCCCGGAGCGAATTGGATGACCGTTTCCATTGGGTTTCCGTGAACCGCTAAGGCTGAGCTGCCCTCCGTCTCACACGCTTCATATCGAATCAATAGTACTGGCGAATGTAAGCATACCCGAAGAATGGAGGGGCGACAAGAGGGGGTTCGGGGTGATCTTGGAGCACTTCCCGAAACCCGACCAAGTCGTTCTGAACGCATTTCTACGCCGACCTAAGATTCCGGCGTATTCTTGACGAGCGTCGCCCGGGATGAGTTCAAGGACGGTATTCGGCGTTACATGAACGCTCAGCGTGAGGTCGTCTTAGAGGTCGGAGTCGTCTCGTTGAAAGAGATTTGGGCTTGGGGCGGTAGCAGCAGTCCGATTGAGGATTTGGCCGAGATCTTCTTTCAAGCGAAAACCAGCTCTGAGCAATTGAACTGGATTAAGTAACTTGTAGAGGAGAACGATATCGCAGTCGGTAGGCGGTGGACCTCCCCAGAAGGCGCGAAAAATGTAACCCGACGAGTGCTTGTCCAAGCCAGGGATCGCGGATTCCCGCTTCCAAGCGACCCTGCTTTTCTCCCATAGTGATTTAGGTAGCTGATGAGACCCGATTGATTTCGGCCAGCATCAGCGACTGCAATCGGTCAAGTATGTGACCGATTGCATGGGGATTCGAGTCGCCGCCGAGAAGCGCTTTAAAGTCTTGTTCCCGAAAAACGCAGCCAAGTATCTGTTTGATACCACCGTCATTGCGCCAGTTCTCGATGTGCTGGTGGCGCTTACCCATTACGATCAGGGTGGCCAACCTCCCGAGGAATGCTCTGTAAACAAAAAAATGGGACCAAAGAACTTCACTAAGATAAGGTCGGCAGCGCTCGACTTCGTTTGCGCGCGTCATCGCATCATTGATCAAGTCGTCCGTTATCGATGAGACGACGTCATGCATGTTGCCGTGGTCCTCAAACACAGAATCATATTCGGACGGAAGCAGGATGGTGTAAAAGAACACCGCCGATGAGAGGCTTTGCTTGAGATCCAGCACGGCGGACCACAGAGTTTCCGTCGCAGAAATGCGTTTCTGAAATATCAACTCGGGAGCTTTTGCGTTGGTTCCTCTATCCGGAGCTGGCCCAGATGGCCCACCGCGCAGGGCGCTAATCACCCGTGTGACCTCCCGATCGAACTCTGCCGGATCCGACCAGTTCGAAAAGTCCGGAATATGGTACGAACGGAGATCCTTCGCGATGTCGATACCGGAATCAGCATCGAAGCATTCCCATTCTCTAATAACGTCGATAGGCACGACGGATACAGGGAAAAGGACGCGTCCGCCCTCTCGGTGTTCGCGAGCTAACGCATTTGCTAGCTCGGTCTGAACCCAGTTGCTCTTCATGCTGTGTTCCGAGAGCACTACGAGAAGCCGGTCGAATGAGGAGATCGCGTGCTTTACCTGATCGTAAATCTTTTCCCCAGGCATTATGTCATCGGGGGCGAACCACACCGGAACGCCTTCAGTTCTGAGGCGGGCAGCCAGCTTCTGCGCAAATGCTTGGTCCTTGGAAGAATGGCTGATGAAGCACGAGGAGAATGACTGCTTTGCAGTGTATGACGACTGAGAGGGTTGGGAATACTTCTGTAGCCATTTCGCGAGTCTTGCCAGATCAACCAGATGAAGATCCCGCCTAGCACAGCTCAGCTCGTGGACGTCTGCCGTGAAAGAAGACGTCGTGACCAGGACGGCGTTCGGAACACCGATGTGCGCCTTTACCCCGACGATCTGGCGCGCGATCTCGACGCCTACCTTATTGCCGGCCGCATACCTTTTGCATTCCACGACCCACGACGTCTGAAGCCCCGAGGAATCTGTCGTTATGCCGAGGATGTCGTAGCCGCCATCACGAGTTGGCGGGGTGACGCTTACTTCCCAACCGAACCCGGCAAGAAGTTCTGCGACAACCGCCTCGAAGAGGTGTGGGTCCAACTCGCGAAGCTGTTCCGGACTTGCCCTGCAAAGCGAGATGGCCTGCTTAACGTCCATACTTGATCTCTTATGCTCCGCCGCCCAGCTTCTCGTTCCGATCGCGGTGTGATTCCCGGATGGAATGCTCTTAAATAATCGGGCGTAAAGTCAAGACTAACTCAAATCCCAACTTGCAGGGCAACGATACCCGGAGCTCAAAATGGCTCCGTTAAGAGCCGCCCGAAGCCAACCTTCTGAAACTGGGCGACTTGCTATCGCTTTAAATCCACGCCGTAGACGCTAAATTCTGTATCTGCAATCCAGGCTCTGATTCCCAAGCTGGACGTCAACGATGCGAACCAGATGTATACTTGACTGGTGGTCACCCGCCTTTCTTCGAATCTCGGCCGCCCTCGATTCCGGCGTGTGCCGCCCGCGTTCGAGGCAAAAGGGAACTCTTTTCGAAATCTGCCATATTCACCCAAGCTGCTGATTCAAAACGCATTAATCTGTCTTGCGCGCATAGGGAACGATAAACGCCCCAGGATCCGGCAATTCACTTGCGTGTGTAGTCGGCAATGCGTAGGACATGCCTCGATTCTTCGTGACCTGTTGCCGCGCGAGCAGTCGCGCAGCGTTTCTAGACCGCATACTGAACCATCATTCTCTTGAATTGTGCGCGCCTGCTCGTATCCAGAAGCATATCCGTGCCCCCTGCAAAATACTCGGTCACAAACCTTAGCCACATGAAAACACAGTACATCCGGCCTGTCTCCCGCACCCCCGGCGGTATAGTGTGAACGAGGTTCGGATGGCATCCATCAGACGCATCATTTCCGCGCGCGCCAACGGCGCCCGCTCCAAAGGTCCCAAAACGCCGGCCGGCAAAAGCCGCTCTTCCTTCAACGCCATGCGCCACGGCCTGCTCGCTAAAACCGTGGTTCTCGAAAACGAGTCCACCCAGGCGTTTGAGGCGCTCTACTCCGAGCTCGTCAACCGCTTCGGCCCCGCCGACGGCATCGAGCTCGGCTTCCTTGAAGAGATGGCCACCTCCTTCTGGCGCATGCGCCGCGCCTGGGCCATCGAGGCCAGCCTCCTCGATCAGCGCCTCAGCGAGCAGTCCGGCCCCGACGAGGTCGCCCGCATCGCCGGCGCCTTCTCCCAGCTCGCCTCCTCCCCCGAGCTCAGCCTCCTCCACCGCTACGAAACCCGCCTCCACTGCGCCTATCAGCGGGCATTTCACAACCTCCTCCTGCTGCGCACCGCGGAGATACCAAACGAACCCAATCCCATTTCCGAACACCCGGAAGAGAACCCCGAACCGGAGCGGGCCTTACTGCCTCCTGGCGATCAACAGAAACCGGAGGGGCCGGGACCCTCTACCGTCTGAAGCAGCGCACGCAGGTTCTCCGCAGGGGTGCCGGGGCTCACGCCGCCTCCCATGGAGAGGATCAGGCCTTCGCGTCCCCCCTTAGCCAACACGTCCCGCGCCGCCTGCTGCACCTGCTCCGGGGTGCCCCGGACGCCCAACTCCAGCGGGTTCACGTTGCCCATCAGGCAGAGCTTCCCGGCCGTGGCTTCCCGTACTGCCGCGATCTCCAGGTTATGGCTGAAGTTCAGGACGTCGAAGCCCGTCCCGGGG
>DATMXP010000026.1:0-60000 GCA_035561515.1 Terriglobales bacterium
GTGTGGAGGTGGGGGTGGAGGCGGTGGCAGAACACCAGCACCAGTTTCGTTTGGCATCACGACGGCGTCGTTGCCTCCCGCGACGTCCGGTGTCCCATACAGCGTTACCCTAACTGCGGCTGGCGGTACACCGCCTTACAAATGGAGCATCCTGACCGAATACCCTCAAATGACCGGATTCAAGCTCTCTACCGACGGCGTGCTTAGCGGATTGCGGCCGGAAGGAGAGGAGGGGATGCTGACGCAGATTCAGTTTCAAGTGACGGATTCATCCGCCGTTCCGCAAACCACTACCCGTTCGCTGCCCATTGACGTATTCGGGATGCGCTCCTATGCAATGGAGGGCCAAAAGGCGGTCAAATACAACCGCGACATCATCGCGGGAGGAGGCGTGACTCCCATTTTGTGGCAGTCAACAGGTCTACCGCCCGGGTTGACTCTGCGCCAGAATCCGGACAAGGATTCAACCCGCGAGTTCATCCTCGCCGGTATTCCATCCCAAGCGGGTGAGTACCAGGTCAGTATTCAGGCAACCGACTCCGGAGCTCCTGCCAGGACGACTCGGATGAGTTTTCCCGTGATTATCCAACCGGAAAAACTAGTCCTACCTGCCAAGGCTCTACCAACCGCCACCGTCGGACAACCATACTCGTACACCGTTCCAGTGTCCGGCGGGGTCCCGCCTTACACTGTGTACGTGCTCTCACTCCCTCCGGGGTTAACGTACACTCAATCGAATACCCTGATTTCGGGAACACCGACTACCTCTGGGTTCTACAGCGCGTATATCCAGGTGGAAGACGCCGCCAAGCAGCGGATCAGCAACCCAAGCCTGCAGTTGCTCGTTACGGAAATCCCGCCCGCAGAGAACAACAACTCCATCTCTAACGCCACGCAAATCTACTCCTCGACGTACTACGCCTCTATCAGTGCTCTTACTGATCGAGATGGCAACCTCGCTCCGGACCAGGACTACTACAGAATGGATCTGGCGCCCGGCAAAAAGTTATTCGTAATGGTTGAAGCCGTGACGGGCTACAGCTACGAAGGTGATTTTCAGTCGCTGTTGGATCCGGTGATCGAGATTCTGGACGCCAACGGGCGGCGTCTCAACACATGCATCGATACTCTCGACGACGCCTACTTCTCGAAAGTCTTGCCGATCGACGCAACTCCGAATGATTTCGACGACTCCTGCATGCAGTGGACTGGGGATGGCTATACGGCCGTCGGTCGCCGGAGCGTTCGTGTCACCGCCAAGATCCCTGGGAGTTCGACCCTGGAGACGATATACATCCATGTCTTCGATTGGCGGGGAGATGCTCGTCCGGACATGGCGTATCGGCTCACAGTTAGGGACTCAAATTGAAGCAGATGCCAGCTGCTTTTCTTCTTAGAAGCTGCGCTTCTTCTCGCTTACAATTCGGCATCCTACTTGGAACAGAAGCTGCGAGATTTGATGGAAAGCTCACCGCTCATATCCTCTACCACCAGCCGTAATCAGATTAAAGTCGCCGGACTGCTTCTGGCTACGCTGGTCGTCATTTATCTCTGTTATCGGATATTGCTGCCGTTCTTTCCGGCTTTGACCTGGGCAATCGCTCTCGCCGTGGTGACGCGGCCCCTACACAGAGTTCTTGACCGGCGGCTGAGGAACCGTACCCTTTCTTCTTTTCTTGCTGTCATCATCATTACCCTGGTGCTGGTAATTCCGCTGTTCGTGATTACGGAGCAAGTTGTATCGGAAGGAATCGGTGCCGTCCGGACTGTGCGATCTCCGGAGTTCCAAGACAAAATGCGGGTGGTTCTGAGCGAGAATCCCAGGCTGGCGAATGCTGTCGATTGGGTACAGCAGAGGATCAACATCTCCGGTCAGGCGCAGGCTATTGCGGGCACCGCCGCCAACACCGCGCAGGCCGCTCTCGCCGTCTCGCTAGCGGGGCTCGGTCAACTATTCATTGCTCTCTTTACTGTCTTTTTTCTGCTCAGAGACTTCGAAGTCTTCGACGGTTTTGTCAGGGGCTTGATGCCGCTTTCCAGAAAAGACGCCGACGACGTGATCTCGCGTGTGAAGTTGACGATTGATGCGTCCGTGCGCGGCCGGATTGTGATCGCGGCGATTCAGGGCACGCTCGGCGGACTGATGTTCTGGTTCCTGGGACTGCCGGCCCCACTGCTGTGGGGATCGGTCATGGCCGTGTTTGCTCTCGTGCCGATGCTGGGTGCCTTTGTCGTATGGGTCCCCGCAGCATTGTTCCTCGTGATAACCGGTCACATGTATAAGGCGATCATTCTTGCGGTCTGGGGCGCTCTGGTGATCGGCACTGCCGATAATCTTCTTTATCCCATGCTGGTCGGCAGGGACATCCGTATGCACACGGTCATGATCTTCTTCTCGGTCCTTGGCGGAGTCGCGGCATTCGGCGCTTCGGGCCTGGTGGTTGGGCCTGTGATCTTCGCAGTTGCGGGAGCGCTGATCGAGATGTGGAGCCGCAGGTCAGCGCCGGCGGTAGTTGAACCCGTGTCTACCACGTCCGTCACGTCGTGAAGCGGACTGTTGGGGTGTTCCGCTCGCCAGCGACGCTAGTGGGATGCTGCCTGCGCCGTCTGGGCGTGTGCTGCTGCGTCTTTCGGTTGGTCCTGTAGTTCCACGTAGTGCACAATCACCGAAATCCTCCGGTTCGAAGGATCATCCGGTTTGGCGGGAAGCCGCAAATGCTGGTCGGCCAGTCCGCGTACCTGAAGTAGTTGCTTCCCGCTCAAGGCGGCATTCTGCATAATGCGCCGTGCCGTGTTGGCACGATCAACGGAAAGTTCCCAGTTCGAATACAGGTCCCCCATGTAGGGCTTCGAGTCAGTGTGTCCCTCAATGGAAACCTTGTTCGGCAGCTTTCCGATTTCCTTTGCGAGTGCGGTCAGCAGTTCCTGGCCGCTGAGGCTCGGCTCTGCGCTCCCCAGGTCGAAGAACGTCCCGTTTGCCTCTTCGATCAACTCAATGCGAAGACCTTCGGCGGTGACCGTCATTTCGATCTGCTTGCTGAGCTTTTCGAAATTGGGAACCTTGCGCAGCGCCTTGGTGAGTTGTTCCTTCAGTTTGGGCATGTCGTCTTTGGTGATTGCGAAGTAATCGCCAGAGCCCCGCATATCGCTGCCGACCTTCTTGGATGAGCCCGTCGGATCCTTGAAGTAACCGCCGATTGCTTCCTGCACCTGCTTGTTACTGTTTAGCAGCCACAGCACAATGAACAACGCCATCATCGCGGTGACGAAGTCCGCGTAGGCCACCTTCCATGCGCCACCGTGATGGCCTGCGTGGGCGCGTGCTTTTTTTACGATAATGCGAGTGGACATGATTATTTCCCCTGCGCTGCCGCTGCATTCGCACCTTTCGCTGTCGATTCCATCTCCTGAAAGGTGGGGCGCACCCTGCCGGGAATCGCGCGGCGCCCGAACTCAAGAGCCTGGATCGGCGCATTTCCCTTGATGAACGACAGCAGCACGATTCGCAGCACGTTGTGATACTGATTCTCTTCTTCCGCCGACTTCGCCATATTCGACGCAACCGGGCCCACAAACCCATAGCACATCAGGATTCCGAGGAACGTTCCCACCAATGCCGCCGCTACTTTTTGACCGATTTCTTCCGGTGGGCCGCCGAGTGCGCCCATCGTGATCACAACGCCAAGAACGGCTGCCACGATGCCTAATCCCGGGAGAGAATCGGCCATGGTGCTCAGCGCGGCCACAGGGACCGACGCCTCATGATGCGAGACCTCAATATCAGATTCCATCATTTGATCCAGATCGAATGGGTCCACGCCACCGGTGATGGCCATCCGCATGGTGTCGCAAACGAAATCACGCGTGTGATGGTCTTTCAGGAACCAGGCGTGCTTGGAGAAGATCTGGCTCTTGCCGGGATCTTCCACGTCGGATTCCAACCCCATCAGACCTTCTCGGCGAGCCTTGTTCAGGATTTCGTAGCAGAGTTTCAGAGTCTCCAGGTAGCGTTGCTTACCGAAACGTGATGGTTTCAGTGAGCCAATCACGCCGCTGACAATCTTCTTCAGAACGTGGAGCGGATTGGCAATCAGCACAGTACCGATGCCTGCGCCGCCGATAATCAGCAACTCCGCCGGCTGCAGCAGCACGGCGATTCGTCCATGTTCGAGCAGATATCCGCCCAGCACCGCGCCGAATACCACGAGAAGACCGATGATTACGAACACGATGCTCTCTCCGGCAGTTCTTCGTCAGGAGCCAGGACGCGAAGAAGACTCTCGACTGAGTCGTACTCTTCGAGCATGACTCCCTGTGCTCGTACGCGACAGACCACTCGCTCGCCCCACCACATGATTCCGCAGGCGCTGCCTGCGTTTTCGAGAGTTTCGTTCAGCGTCTGGAGGAGCTCTGGACTGCTGTTCGGAACGACCACCAGCAGGCGAGACCCGGTCCAGCAGCCAAGATAGTGCGGCACCGTCAGGACACGTGACACCGTTTGTGCGAGGGCCCGGAGCGCAACATTCGCCATCTCACGCCCGCGGTTGATGGCCATCTCGCGGAGGCGTTCGATCTCTACAACCAGTGCGGCGCTGTGGCTCTTCGGTAGTGACATGCTTAATTGCAGTTGTGCTCTCGATGCGACCACCGAAGGCAAACCCATCTGCTGATCGAATCGATCGATATGCTCGCTGATCCAGCACAGGCCGTCCGGTCCGACGCTTTCTTCCTGGAATACTTGCGCAATGAGAGTCGATTTCAATCGTTCGTCGCGCAGCAGAAACGTTCTAACCAGCACCGGCACACGATGACCTTCAATATGCCGAAGAAAGAGTTTCGACTCGAACGTCTCTCCGGCGTGAGTTACTTTCTCCAGCGGGCAGTGATCCGAACCGCACACCACCGAGCCGCCGGGAGAGCAGTGGTCGAGCATGCCGTCGCCGCACTTCCGGCCAAGGATATCCTGCGAGAGATACCCGGTAATCTGCTCGGCTCGCTTATTCCAGAACAGCACCTTGTGGTTGGTGTCCACCACGTAGGCGCCGAATGGCAGCAGATCGGCGAAATCGCGGAAGATCGCGGGATTGTGTTCGAGAGAAGTCACCATCTTTCATTTCGGCAGAAATTCGCCGGTACTTCAGTCGGAAACCCTTCGCCGCCAAGCCGCGAGACGGTCCGCTGCATCCAACAAACCGTGTTGCCGAAACCAAAAAGCAAAACATTGGTGCTCTTAAACGCGGGATCGGGTGACCAGAAGAAACGTGAGGTTGCCGACCAACTCCGTTCGTTTGCCCAGGAAAGGGGACTGGAGCTCGACGTTCACTTAGTGAACGGTAACGATATCGCCGCTCAAGCGAGGCATGCCCGTGATGCGGGATACGACACGGTAATCGCCGGCGGAGGCGACGGAACCATCAACGCAGTTGCCTCAGAACTGATTGGTTCCGGAGTACGGATGGGAGTTCTTCCGCTTGGCACCTTCAACTACTTTGCCCGCCAACTCGGAATTCCGCAGGAAGTCCCCGAATGCTTCAGCGTGTGTTCCCAACCGGATGGCCAAGACATCACCCTCGCCCAGGTAAACGGACGCGTGTTCCTGAACAATGCGAGCATCGGACTTTATCCGCAGATTCTCTGGATCCGTGAGAAGACGTACCGACACTGGGGTCGTAGCCGGCTCGCGGCCTATTGGGCAGTGGTGCAGGCATTTGCTCGGCCCCGGGTGAATCTGCGACTCACCCTGACGCTTGATGGCGAGAAGCATTACGTGAAGACGCCCATGATCTTCGTCGCACGGAACAGCTACCAACTGCGCGAGTTCGAACTCGACGGCCCTGCCTGCGTCGATGCCGATGGCTTTGCTGTATTCGTATTGCCGGCGGTCGGGCGACTTGGCCTGCTCCGGCTCGCCTGGCGCATGTTGCGTCGTCGTATCGAAACTCCGCACGACATTAAGGTCCTATGCGGGCGGGAGTTAGAGATCCACGGGGCGCGTCGCCGCGCTACGCTCGCGCTGGACGGTGAACGCTTCAAACTGAATCTGCCGCTCAGGTTTCGGGTGGTTCCACGCGCACTGCGGATGATCGTTCCCGCCGTGAAGAATGGGGAAGCGGCCGCATAAATGCGCATCCTCGTTCACCTTTCGGATTTGCATTTCGGCAAAGCCGACCCGGTTCTTCTGGAGCCTTTGCTCCAGAGCATCGAGCAGATTGCACCGGATGTCGTTGTGATTTCCGGGGATCTCACGCAGCGCGCCCGCGCCCATCAGTTCAAGGAGGCCCGCGCGTTTCTCGATCGGCTTAAGGCGCCGACGGTCGTCATCCCGGGTAATCATGACATACCGCTGAATGTCATTGAGCGCTTCGCCATGCCGCTCACCAAATATCGTCGCCACATTGCGCGCGACATTGAGCCCACCTATCAGGACGACGAAGTCTCCATCTTCAGTATCAATACTGCGCGTTCACTGACGACGGATCGGGGAAGCATCAGCACTGCGCAACTGAACCGCGCAGCCCGCTTTTTCGCGCAGGCCAAGCCGGGTGCCGTGCGCATCGTCGTGACTCATCATCCGTTTGATTTTCCGCGGGCGATTCGGGAGAAATATCGCGTCAGGCGCGCGCAACGTGCGATGGAAGTTCTCGCACGGCATCAAGCGGATCTCTTCCTTGCCGGTCATGCACACCGATGCTTTACGGTGTGTAGCGCCGAGCGGTACCGCATTGCCGGGTACTCTGCGTTGATCGTGCAGGCGGGTACAAGTATCTCGAGCCGTACGCGCGATGAACCGAATTCGTTCAACGTCCTGCGCATCGCACGACCCTATATTTCAGTCCAAAGTATCTTCTGGTCGCCGGAGAAAAGGCAGTTTGTCGGTGCCCAGCCCGCCAACTTTCAACACTCCGGCCAGGGTTGGCAGCCGTCAACCTCGATTGAGCAGGAAAAAGTGGGGTAAAGCACGCGGGGGCTGAGTGCCCCCGGATTATCTACCAGCGATTACCACCACGGTCGCCACCGCGGTCACGTCCACGGCCGCCGCCGCCACGGCTGTCACCGCGACCACCACCGCCGCCGCCGCGATTACCGCCTCGTCCGCCAAAGCCGCCGTATCCACCTCCGGACCGGGGCGCGCGTGCTTCACGAGGACGCGCTTCGTTGACGGTGAGCGCGCGGCTTCCCACTTGGCGCCCGTTCAGTTCAGCGATCGCCTTATTTGCTTCTTCGTCGTTCGCCATCTCCACAAAGCCGAAACCGCGTGATTGCCCGCTGAACTTGTCTTTCGCGACGCTCACGTTCTCTACCTGTCCATACGGCTCGAACAGGCTTCGAAGATCCTGCTCACTGGTGGCGTAATCCATATTACCCACGTAAATGTTTTTCATCGTCATCGACCTTTGCTGAGTGGAAATGCATCAAGCAGGACCACACGAGTACCTAAGGAGCCTGAACGATATCACAAATTGCCATGGTTCGCCGAATTGCCTATCCGAGTTGGAGGGTCTGGAAATCGTATAGAGCCAGGACTGCCGGGTCCCCGACAGCGGTGGCGTCAGTGAAAGTCTGCACCGGGCGCGGGAAGTCGAAGGGCGGCAGCATCAGGTTCAACGGGCGAAAGCTGCCGGTGTGGATCTCACGGTTTACGGATACCTGGGGCTGTTGCGTGACCAGCAGGTACTTTGCCCCGCTTCTCTGAAAATTCCGCAAAACCCGGCGGCAATCGCGGAGGGGAAGATGAATCAACAGATGCCGGCAGAGCACCAGGTCAGTATGCGGCAAGTCGTCCTTGATGGCGTCCAGAACCAGGAAGCTTCGAGTGGGTGACCCGTACCTGCGGTGGTTATTTTCGACCAGGTCAGGCACGATATCGATACCGACGTAATGGTCCAGCGGCAATTCCACCTGCGACATCCAGTAGAAGTCGCCGCAAGGGGCATCCAGCATGGTTCGGACTCCCAGTTGGCGCAGAAGTCCCGGCAGAGCCTCGCGGACGTGCGCCGTCGCCTGCAGGGAGGAACCTCCGCCGGACACGGACTCGCCGCCCGACCACAAGTTACGGCGGTAGATGTCGCGGAATACCCTCTGCCGGGTGGCACGCGCGTATCCTGCCCGAAGTTTGCGAACCAGCAGCTTCAACATGGATGCTTCTGCATTATGAAGGCTCCTCCTGGTTTTTCGCACCAGGCAAAGTGGAGGTGATCATCACAGCCAATTCGGCTCTTCATCCCCGCAAATCCGGAGAAGGACGCTAGAATGGCCAGACGATGAGCCAACACGACTCCGCCGTGGAAACAGCGCAAGTCCGCGCCGCCGAACCAGTCGCGCGCCCGTCCGCCCTTCGAACTGCCCTTGCCGGCCTGATCGGCAACGTGCTGGAGTGGTTCGATTTTGCCGTCTACGGCTATTTCGCCACCGATATCGGCCACCAGTTCTTTCCGAAATCCAGCGCTAGCGCGCAGCAACTGCTGGCGTTCGGTGTGTTCGCCATCGGATTCTTTGCGCGTCCGGTGGGCAGCCTGGTGCTCGGCATGGTCGGCGACCGCATTGGCCGTCGCGCCCTGCTTACGCTCTCCATTGGCCTGATGGGCGGTTCCACGTTGATCATGGGGCTGCTTCCCACTTACGAGCAGATCGGCATGATGGCGCCCATTCTGCTTGTCACCATGCGCGTGATCCAGGGATTCTCGGTCGGCGGTGAGTTTACCGGATCCATGGTCTTCACCACGGAGGCATCGAACCCGCTCACGCGTGGCATCGTGAGCAGTTCCACGGCGGCGGGCGTGACCATCGGCTTCATTCTCGGATCAGGTTCCGCGTGGGCCATCAACGCCGCACTCAGTCCCGAACAGGTCGTGACGTGGGGATGGCGTGTCCCCTTCATCGGCAGCGTTCTCTTTTGCGTGGTCGGGTGGCTTCTCCGCCGCGGCATCCACGAAACCGCCGAGGGCATGAAGGCGCGTGAAATCCGACCGGCGCTTATCCCGTCGCTCGTTGCCGACTGGCTGCCCATGTTGCAAACCTTCGGCATCGTCGCCACTACGAATGCTGCTTATTACCTCACCTTTACTTACATGGTAGAGCGCCGCAAGAGCCTTTCCGGCGGGGGAGCTGACTTCCTGCTCGCCAACACGCTCAGCCTCGTGATCGTATTGCTGGCGAAACCGTTCGGCGGATGGCTTTCGGACCGCACCGGACGCCGTCGCTTGATGCTCATCTTGACCGCGGCCATGATTGCATTCATCTACCCCTCGTTCCGCCTCATGCTCTCCGGTTCGCCCGCCGAATTCGTTCTGGCGCAGGTGATGCTGGCGGTGCCGATCGGCATGGCTCTCGGACTTCAGGGCGCCATGGTGGTCGAAATCTTTCCGCTGCGCACGCGCGTCACATCGATGAGCATTGCCTACAGCGTCACCCTCGCCGCCGCCGGAGGCACCGCCCCGCTCATTTCGGCCTGGCTGATCGAGACGCTGAAGCAACCGCTAGCCCCGGCGTTCTACGTCATGCTCCATGGCGTGATCGGATTGCTCCTGCTCTTCCCGATGAAGGAAACCAACGACCGGCGCTTGGACGAGTAGCCGTGAGCGCCAGTTTGTCTACGCCCGATTGAGCTGGAGTGTGTTTTGAAGGAGTGATAAAGAGGAAGAATGGCCGGCCTTGGTGGGGGCACCGCTCGGGAATGAGATTTAGCATCTCTTTGGGAGGCCGCTTGCCCAAGATCCCAAAAGCGATCAGAATGCGCCCGTAGTTTCTTGGGAGGGCACCATGTTACCCAAGGTTCTTTGCGGATTTCACAGGAAGGCGTCAGAGATCGCAGGTCTGCTGGTGCTGACCGGACTATTGTCGGGCCTAATGTCCGCTCAAGACCCGCCCCCGTGGAAGAATGATCCACTCTTCCAGCGCCTTGCTGGAGCACTTGACCCAGTTGCCGCGATCGATACTCACACACACCTGCTTGGCCTCGGCGCGATGAGCTTCGATCCGAAGGAGGCCGCCCAAGGGCCAGTGCTGCTGCGCAGCACGCATCCCTGGCTCCCCGCCATGATAAAGGCACGGTTTGACGTCACCGTAGATCCACGTGACTGGGTGTTAACTGATAAATCGATTGCGAACGCACGTGCCGCAATGATTAAGAAGTTAGGCGAGCACGGCTACTGGATAAATCATCTAGACTACACGAACACTGAAGTTGTCCTCGTCAACTCCAATATCCGGCAAGGTACTGATGGCCAGCGCCTGCGCTGGGTGCCTACTGCCAGTATTCTGTTATATCCATTGGCCGCCGACCATTTGATGGCTCGCAGTCCGCGACACAAGGACGACATCGCGACCCTGCAGCGAGATCTGCAAGGTGTTTTGAAAGAGGCCAATCTCACCGCAGTGCCCGAGGACTTTGGCACCTATATCATCTTTGTTGATCAGACGCTGCACCGCTGGCAAAAGCAAGGTGCAGTGGCTGTGAAGTTTATTGACGCATATCTTCGCACGTTACATATCGCTGAGATTTCCCAGGTTCAGGCCGCGAGGCTCTATGCCGAGGGGCAAAAGAAGCCGCTGTCGCGCGATGAATATATAGCACTGCAGGACTTCGTGTGGCGCCACATCCTTCTCGAGGCTGGAAAGCTTCATCTTGTCGTCCACATCCACTCCTCTCTCGGTATACCGCCGTTCATGCGAACGTACGACTCCGACGTTAGTAACCTCGATGATGTGTTGACCGATCCCCAATTCTTTGCGACTCCGATCGTCCTCATCCACGGCGGTTTGCCATGGCATGAGATCGCGGCCTACCAAGCTCTTAAGCCTAACGTATGGATCGATATTTCAACGATGGCCTTCCTTTACCCGGTACCTGCTTTTGCGGATCGCCTGCGCGCGTATCTGGTGTTAGCCCCCGAGAAGGTGCTTTACGGCACAGATGCAGCCCCTTATCCGTCCGTAGTTGGCGGTGCCGATGTACTGCACATAATGCTTTCGCGTGCGACGCGCGACGCGCTGTACTTGGGGTTGGCTGGTTTGGTTCGTGACAGTGTGATTAACGAAGCTGAAGCAGTGGCAATTGGGCGCGGGGTTCTGCGTGATAATGCGCGACGCTTGTATGGATGGAAGTAAGCCGATTCGAATCTGAACTCATGCTCTGAACGAGATTAAGTGCAATTTGAAAAGGAGTAGTCGCCGACATCGCAGGGAATCGATTCTTAAACAGGGGGCCGGTCAGACGAAACGTGGGTGCCGCGCCCCTTAGCCGTTCCTTGGAGGATAGTCCGGACACTTAAAATTCTCGCTTTCTCCTATATTGCTTCACCTAAAGCCATGAGGCACATCCCGACTAGCAAGAAGGTGTAGAACAGTCCTAAATGGGTTAAGTTTGCCGCAATTGAAAGCGCATTCCCAACCGTGGTCGTATCGATCGGCCCATTCAAAGGAATCGATTTGACGAACATCCGAGCGTCTCTGTGTGCCCTTAGAGTCCATAGCCACGTAGAGATTAAACCGATCATTACGACAAAAAGGTAAAGAGTTATGCGAGGCGGCAATTCACTCCAATGCTTAGCCAGGATGACGATAATCATTGTCGCATCAGCAAAGAGGAGGAAAGTATTTCCGACAAATATTCTGTCTCGGAACGGAGAAGACAAGAAGAACTGGGTCGCACTCCGATTTTTGCCTGATGGTGATGAAGACTCATTACTATTCATAGTTCCTCGTTGTCTGCAGACGCTCTATCCCGGCTGATGGCCCAGGTTCCCCGTTGCCGACACGGTCCCCGTTACTACTGCGCTCCCGAACTAGTGGGGTTAGTCTTCGATGCAGTGCAACTCTAACCCAAGCTCCGGCTACTTCGGCCGTCGATCGTGATCGTTACGCATGCGGGATCCCAAATCGGAACGCACCTCTCCCACGGCAACGATTCAGGATTCGAACGGTATGAGGATACTTAGTGAGAAGAAGATAGGAAATTCAATGAATGGTCGGGACGGGCAGATTTGAACTGCCGACCCCTCGCACCCCAAGCGAGTGCTCTACCAGGCTGAGCCACGTCCCGACTGCTCCATTTTACACCATGCGAGTGAAGCTCTCGCACACTACTCGTCTTCGATTCCCAGTTTTTGCCGGCCTTCCGCGCTGATGCGTTCCGGCGTCCACGGCGGATCCCACACGACGTTCACCTTGCAGTTGTTCACGCCCGGCGTGCTCAGCACCGTCATCTTGATATCGCGGCTGATCTCAGCGTGCGACGGACACCCCTGCGCCGTCAGCGTCATGTCGATCACCACGTCGCCTTCGTTCTCAATGTTGACGTTGTAGATCAAACCGAGATCCACGACGTTCAACGGAATCTCGGGATCGTAGCAGTTGCGCAGCTTGTCCCACACAGCTTCTGTCGTAAGTGCCATTGGTCCAATTCTAAATGAAAAAAAGGCGGCCGATATGGCCGCCCTAACTTGCGGAACACCTTGCTACTGCAGGATCCCCAACCGCTTTCCAACGCGCTTCAACGTCTCCAGCGCTTTGTCGAGTTGTTCACGCGTGTGCGTCGCGGTCATGATCGTGCGGATGCGAGCTTTGCCTTCCGGAACCGTCGGGAACGCAATGCCGGTTCCGAGCACGCCTTCCTTGAACAGCTCGCGCGAGAACTCCATCGTGAGCTTGCCGTCTCCGATGATGATCGGCGTGATGGGTGTTTCGCTAGCTGGCGTGTTCTGTCCGCCGATGTTGAAGCCCAACCCACCGAGCTCCTTCTTCCAGTACTTCGTGTTGTCCCAGAGCTGATCGATCAACTCTGGTTCATCCTGGAGAACATCGAACGCCGCGATGCATGTTGCCGCGACTGACGGCGGATGCGACGTGGAGAACAGGAACGGACGACCGCGGTGATACAGGAAGTCGATCAGGTCCTTGGAGCCGCAGACGTATCCGCCGAGTGCGCCAATGGCCTTCGACAGCGTTCCAACCTGCACGTCAACGCGTCCGTGAACGCCGAAGTGGTCCACGGTTCCGCGTCCGTTGCGCCCGAGCACACCGCTGGCGTGCGCGTCATCCACCATCATGATGGCGCCGTATTTTTCGGCCACCTCACATAAGCCGGGAAGCGGCCCGATGTCGCCATCCATGGAGAAGACACCGTCGGTTATGACCAATTTGTGTCCAGGCTGATCTTTCACACTGGCGAGCTGCTCTTCGGCGTGTGCAACATCTTTGTGGCGGAAGACGAGGATCTTAGCGCGAGACAGGCGCGCTCCGTCGATGATCGACGCGTGGTTTAACTCATCGGAGATGATGAAGTCTTCCTTGCCGAGGATCGCCGAAACCGTTCCGGCATTCGCCGTGAAGCCCGACTGGAATACGACACAAGCTTCCGTGCCCTTAAAGCGCGCGATCTTTTCTTCGAGTTCCATGTGCAGCGACATGGTCCCGGCGATCGTGCGCACCGCGCCCGAGCCGACGCCGTACTTTTTCGTGGCGGCCAGAGCCGCTTCGCGCAGCTTCGGGTGCGTGGTCAGTCCAAGGTAGTTGTTCGACGCCAGGTTGATGACCTGCTTGCCGTCGAAAGTGCAGACCGGAGCTTGCTCGTCTTCGAGCACGCGTAACCTGAAGTGCGTTCCTTTCGCTTTCAGTTCGTCGAGCTGTTTGCCTAGATAAGAAAGAGGATCAGTGCGGGTTGCTGTTGTCATGCGAGACCTCGCTGGGGAATGTACGAGAGAGCGCGGTGATTACGTTGATCGCCGCGCCCGAAAGAACTGACTATTGTAGGCGAAGAGAGGCCAGTTCGGACAACTCACAGATGCTTCACAATCTGCTGAGCCTGCCAGAGATGGCGTCTCTGATGGGCGGGCAGCAGCTTGAGCGCGGCGTACGCGTTGTAGCTCATGCGCGCGTCCACGGGTGACACAATCTTCAGCTTGTTGAGATCGAGTCCGTTGCAGCGGCGCAGCACGTCGAGCGCTTCTTCCTGCGACTGGAGAAACTCCCTGAGCGGATCCTTCTCGGTCTGGTGCGGCTGAAAATTCGGCACGGCTTTGAACTTCATCCGATACGGCGGCTCCATGAACCACACCAGCAGCTTACCTTTTAAATCCATTTTGTAAGGACCGCCGCCCTTGGGGCCATTCGATAAAGCTTTCTTCACTGCCGGAAGCATCTGGCGCGTGGTCGTAGTGAGGTGATCGAGACACTCGCCCACCGACCAGCCACCCTTCGCCGGACGTTGCCATACCTTGTCCACTTCCACCTGTGACGCGAGCTGCTTCCAGCCGTCGTTAACGGCGTTGAGTTCGTCGGCAATGGCGGCAAGTTGGGGAGAAATTTTCGCATGCGTGACTGGCGTGCTCATATCTGTATCAGATTACTATGAGCGACCTGCCGGTTTCAGAATCGCGTGCTGACGACTTACTTGCTCCCATTCGGATACAGCAGGATCTTGCTCGCCTCTCCCGTCCGCAGGCGCTCCATGCCCTTGTTGAAGTCCTTCATCGCCAACTTGTCGGTGATCACCGGATGCAGGTTCAGCTTGCCGGCCTTGAGCAGCGCGGTCATCTGATACCAGGTCTGGTACATCTTGCGGCCATTGATGCCCTGGATGGTTGCGCCCTTGAAGATGATGTCGTCGGCGAAGTCGAGCGAGATGGGCTTGGAAGGAATACCGAGGAGGGAAATGCGACCACCACGACGCAGGATGTCGAATCCTGTTCGGATTGCGCTCGGGTGTCCGGCCATTTCGAGTACAACGTCGACGCCGACGCCGCCGGTCGCGTCCATCACGATCTGCTTCGCGTCTTCGCTTGAAGGATCGATGACGAAATCGGCCTTCATTTCCTTGGCGATCTTGCGTCGATAGACATTGGTTTCCAGCGCAAACACCTGTGTCGCTCCGCAAGCATGCGCAACTTCGATGGCGAACAGGCCGATCGGGCCGCATCCGGTGATGGCGACCGTCTTCGCCGCGATATCGCCGGCAAGCACCGTGTGCACGGCGTTGCCGAGTGGATCGAGAATGCTGGCGTATTCCTTCGGGATCGCCGGGTCGAGCTTCCAGATATTCGACTCAGGGATGCAGACGTATTCGGCGAACGCGCCGTTCGCGTCAACGCCGATGATCTTCACGTTCTGGCAGATGTGCGCCTCGCCGGTGCGGCATTGCAGGCACTTGCCGCAGGCCACGTGCATCTCGGCGGAAACGAAGTCGCCTTCCTGTACGGTCGTGACTTCATCGCCGACAGCGGCTACGTGCCCACAGAACTCGTGTCCGGGGATGAGCGGCGGATGAATGCGGTGCTGCGCCCACTGGTCCCAGTTGTAGATGTGGAGGTCGGTTCCGCAAACGGAAGCGACATCCACTTTCACCAGCACATCGTTGGGACCGAACTTCGGAATCTTAACTTCGCGGACTTCCGCTCCAGGCGCGGCTTCCGGCTTCAATACCGCCAGCATTGTGTCAGGCATGAAAACTATCCTTCCCATTCGAGACTACATCCGAGTGTCCAGCCGGGCACCGGATTTGGTCAGTGCTCGACAGCACAGAAGCAAGTGCGCTCGAACGGGCAAACGCATGATTTTAGCATGTGGCCAGAGCTTCCCGAGCCTTGGCCTCAACCCACGAAGCGCGTCTATGTAGCCACGCCGAAAGGGCCCGGAACCCGGAGCAGACGGCCGAAGTAGCCCTTGCGAAGTCGCCTACGACTGAATTGTTGGAGCGCCTGTCCCTGGTGCTGGTGGCTGCGGCATCTGCGGTTGTGGCATCGCAACCGGTGCGGGAACCATGGTTTCAAAGCGCAGTTCCAGCCCGCCGATCCAGCCTGCGACCAGGTTGTAAACGAATGCACCGATCGCGCCGAGGATAAAGCCCATGGCCCCGTAAATGAACGGCGCGAAGAAGGCGAACACCACAAAGAACATGGGCGAAGGTTCATTCGCAGCCTTCGGAGCAAAACTCATGGCCAATGCCATGAGGACAAAAATGGGAATAAGCAGAAGGGAAAGTCCTGCATGAAGCAGTCCGGAAACTTTCGCTGCCGAGAGCACACCAACCGATTTCAGTCGCACCATTTCGTATGTCCTAAAAGTTAAGGTGCGGACATTTTGCTCTTATCACGGGTAAGTTGGCGACTTACTTTGGTGAGTCCGGCAGGGGGTCTTCAATGAGCGTCCCCGCAATATCGAATACGACCAGTTCAACGGCGCTCATGCGTAGAGGCTCCGCTCCACTTACTCACTAAACAGATCGGTGCCGTTGATCTCCCGCAGGATAGCCACCGCTTTCTCAACCGGGCAGCGCGGTATAAGAAACAGGTTGTTCACCGCTTCGCGAAGCTCCTCCATGCTCGATAGTGTCGCTTCCGTACTGGACGTTCCGCGATGTATCCGCATTGTCCTGTTCTTCAGTTCCACGGTGCGATCCGGAAAAATGCGGACGAGTCGAAGCAGTCCCATGAAGGTGCGTCCGCGCTGGAAGGAGTCGGTGATGATATTGCGGAAGAACTCGTAATCGCGACGCTCCTCATTGACGCGGTAGCCATGAACTTCGTTTCCGGCTGTGAATTCACGGCAGGCTAGACGCCCGTCTGCTGCACGCTCGAACACCCAGCGCATGTTTCCACGCTCAAACGCGTAGGGAAGGGAATCGAGCGGCACCGGTTCGAGAAACGGCGACGCATACCCCACGTCCACGTGCCAGGCGCGACCATCGAGGTTCACGCGAATACAGCTATGCACGTGTGGCGTGTTCATGTCCGCGCTCAGCAACTCGGCGTCGTAACCGCACTCGTGCAGAAGTTCGGCGAAGAACGGATTGCTCGTGTAACAGGTTCCGCCAAGATCGTGGTGCTGAATGTTGTCCAGAAATTCGGCAATGCCGATCGGGCGTCCGCGCTTTTCTTCTGCGAAAAGCAGCAGCTTGGAGACGTTCTCGAAAGGAATGCGATACAAGTGGGCCTGAATCAACTGCCGTAATCCATCGAGACCAGATGGCGGCGCTTCGAAACCGAGCAGGCGAAGATAGACGGTGAATGGATTCTTCGTCATTTCTGGGCCGGCTCAGAGGGAACGCCCTTCGAGTAGTTCTGCCCCAGTTTGCCGGAGTTGAACTCCTCCGACTTGCCGCGCGGAATGCTGAGCGATGTCCAATTCACGCTGCGGAAATACTTGGCGAGAAAGACGATCTGTCCCACGTGATACGAGTAATGCGCGATCTGCCGATTGATAGCCTGGAGCACCGAATGGGGCTCATTCCGCACTGTCACCGTCCGTGACAGGTCCTCCGGCTTCAGCGACTTGAGCGTCTCGAACACGATCGCCCAGCCCTCTTCCCACCAGCGCATCACATCCTCCCGCGTGGTCTTGCCTTCAAGCATGAATTCCTGGTCGCGGTGGCGATCAGGCTTCTCCCCGTCCGTAGTGAGGAAGTCGGTGAAGCGGGAGCGCATATTGCCCGCGATGTGTTTCACGATCAGCGCAACGGAATTCGACTCGGCGTCGATGATATGGAACAGTTGTTCGTCCGTCAGTTGCGCCATAGCGCCTTCGGCGAGCCGCTTATGCCCGCGCATCTGGCGATACGCCTCTTCGAGATAGTGGGCAGCGATATCCATATAGCTAGTTAAGATTTGCGCGCCGGACGTTTCGATTCGGATTTTCCCCGTCGTCCTCCGCTCGGAGATTCTACCCGGCCCCCTCCTCAGTCGCACGCTGAACTCACCTGGCAACTGGTGCTGAGGGCTGAATTTACGCTACTTGGCGGGCCGAATGCTATTCGCCAATCGTCCGGCGGGGAACACGTTCGCTGATGGCGCAGAGGATCTCGTAGGCGATCGTGTCCGCGAAGTGCGCATGGTGCCAGGCAGAAACCGAGCAGTGCTCGCTGTTTCCGATGACCAGCACTTCGTCACCGATCTGCGCGTCGGGTATCTCGGTCACGTCGATGACCGAAATGTCCATCGAAATGCGACCAAGAATCGGGGCGTACTTATCGCGAACGATGAATCGGCCGCGCCCTGACATACGCCGGTTCAGGCCGTCGGCGTAACCAATCGGAAGACCGGCAATGCGCGTTCTGCGGGTTGTAATGAACGTTCCGTTGTAGCCCACGTAGCGTCCGGGACCGACTTCGCGCAGCGAGATGATGCGCGTCTTCCACGAAAGCACCGGTTTAAGGTGGATCGGGTAGCCGGGGCCGCGCCCGCCACTCGCCCACGCGAAGCGCTGGATGTAGCCGTACATGGCAATTCCGGGGCGGACCATCAGATCGCGTGTCTCGGGATGGCAAATGGTGGCGGCGGTGTTTGCCATGTGAAAGTAGCGCGGAGTAAATCCATTTTTCAGAACAGTCTCGCGAACCTCGCGAAACCGCTCGCGCTGCGCTTCCACGTCCGGAGCGTCAACCACCTCGGCGGAAGCCAGGTGCGTGAACACACCTTCCAATTCCAGGTTCGGACACTGGCGAACCTGTTCGAGCACTTTCGGCAGATCCCAGACGTTCACGCCGAACCGTGTCATTCCGGTATCAACCTTCAGATGGAATCTCGATTTGCTGTTGCGTTTTTCAGCTGTCTTCTGAAGTGACTCAATCTGCCACGGATCCCACACTGCGGGCGTGAGATTGCGGGCGATGATTTCTTCCTCTTCTCCGTGCCAGAAACCCGTCATGAGCAGCATGCGGGTGTTTACGCCTGCGTCGCGGACCTGCGCACCTTCGTCGGTGGAGGTCACGCCCAACCACTCCGCGCCTTCTGCTTGCAAAGACCGCGCCACCGGCTCGATTCCGTGGCCATAGGCGTCGGCTTTGATGACGGCACAAACCGTGGTCTCAGGCCCGACCAGTTCTTTCATCGTGCGGAAATTGTGGCGAAGCGCGGAAAGGTTGATCTCCGCCCAGGTGGGACGCATGTCAGTTCTCGGTTCCGATTATAAGCAATGCGGCGACGTCTGACTGTTGTGTGAAGGTGTTCATCCTGCACCGGTGTGTAAGGCTGATGGCCGATAGTCACTGTTACCGAAGTTTGTGCCTCTTGTAAGGAGTGCGCAATTTTTCCAATAAGATTTACTTGACTGACGGGGGTTTTGGAATCAGATTACGTAGCGTCCCCCGGGCCATATAGGTGTTGCCAGTCGAGAGGCGTCGCGCCATGAAGTCCTTTTCGGTTGGCCGTTTCCCCCGCGGCTCTGTATTCGTTTTGCTTTTCTGTTTGTTCGGCGGACTGATTACCGCTCAGGACAATAACGCTCAACCTGCATTCTCTAAACGCACTCCGCAGCAGGCGCGTCCGTGCGACGTTCCCATCTACAAACAAACGAAGGCGTCCCCGGCGGTGCAGTTCGACTGCACGCGCCAGCTTAACTACCTCGGCATGTACTCTCCGGAAGGAGAGTTCCGCGCTGCGCCCAGGCACTCTCGGTGGTACAACGAAGCGGCGCCTACTCCCATTCCGAGCCAGTTGCGTCGTCCCGCGGCCGTCCCCCCATCGGTAAACCTTATGCCGCTCGAGCGCGTAGTGGAGAACTACGACGCGCGCTACCGTGCCGCGAAAATTGCCAAAGGCGAATCAAGACTCGTTGCCATGCGAGACGCCATCATCCGCTTCGCTTATGGTCGTGAACGCGCGTTGCAGGCACCGCAGCACGTTGTCACCGATTCCCGGGGACGCGTCATCATTTCCGATCATGCCGCCGCGGCCGTGCACGTGCTCGATGGCAAGATGTCATTTCGTATTGTTGGCGGACCACACCACAACACAGCTCTTCCCGACGGAATTGCCGTCGATGCGGACGACAACATCTATGTGTCGGATCCCGTACGCGGGCTGGTTGGCGTCTACGATCCGAACGGAAGGTTCCTCTATCACATCGGAAAGGTCGACGACGAGACGCTGTTTGAGATGCCCACCGGGTTGGCGATCGACAAGGCCGGCAAGCGTATCTACGTGCTCGACACTCCGCGCAACATGATCATGGTCATGGACTTTAGAGGTGCCATCCTTAATCGGATCGGCCGCGGAAAGCCGGTAGAGTTCAATCAACCGACCGAAATCGCGCTCCGTGACGGTGCGCTCGCGGTCATGGATTCCGGCGGCGCGCGCATTCAGTTGGTCGATCTGGAAGGAAACCTAATCAGCCAGTTCAAAACCGGTCTTTACAACGAACCGCAAACGAACCGCCATTTCGGCATCGCGATCGATGGCGACCAAAACGTCTACATGAGCAACCTGAAGGAATCGACGGTGAAGGTGTTCGATTCGAAGGGGAACGCCTTCAGCATCTTCGGACGGTACGGGCAGCAGGATGGGGAATTCAGTTCACCGTCTGGCGTATGGATCGACACTACGAGCCGTATCTACGTCGCCGACACAAATAACAGCCGCGTACAGGTTTTCCAACTCGCCGGAGTAGGGAATCATTCAGCGGGTACAAACTAGCAATCTCTCCTGATAGAAAAAGCGCGTGGTTCAAATCGCGCGCTTTGTGTGCCTGCTCTGTTGCGAATCTTAAAAGCTACTTACTGCACGCCGTAGTCGGTGCCGTCGAGATGAGATACCGACTCAAATCGAGTGTATTTGTGCAGGAAAGCCAGCTTCACCGTTCCCACCGGGCCGTTTCTTTGCTTCGCCACGATGAGTTCGGCCTGGCCCTTTAGTTCTTCCTTCTTCGATTCGTCCCGTTCGTACACTTCAGGCCGATAGATGAATCCGACCACATCGGCGTCCTGCTCGATCGAGCCCGATTCGCGAAGATCCGACAGTTGTGGCTGGTGCGCACCCGTTCGGCTCTCCGGAGCGCGGCTCAATTGCGACAGGGCAACCAGCGGCGCGTGCATTTCCTTGGCGAGTAACTTCAGCCCGCGCGACATCGCCGACACTTCTTCCGTACGGTTCGCGTATTTCCGCCCGCCCCCAGCTGGACCAGATGACATCAGTTGCAGATAGTCCACCACGATCAGGTCGAGGCGGCCTCCGTGTTCCTGCTTCAGGCGCCGGCATTTGGCCCGCATTTCCATGACGGAGATGCCGGGCGTGTCGTCGATGAAAATCGGTGCCTCCATCAGTTCGCCGACGGCATTCGAGAGTTTGCTGATTTCGTCGCGATTCAGGAACCCGGTACGCAGGTGATGCGAATCTACCCTTGCGTACGAACAGAGCATGCGCATCAGCAGCGATTCCCGCGACATTTCCAGCGAAAAGACCGCCACCACGGCCTTGTCTCTCACCCCGGCATTCTCGGCAATGTTCATTACGAACGACGTCTTGCCCATCGAAGGACGTGCCGCCACGATGATCAGGTCGCCCTTCTGCAGGCCGCTGGTCATTTCGTCCAGGTCGTCGTAGTGCGTTCTCAACCCGGTGATGCCGGCAGTCTGGTTGGTGATCCGCTGAACAATGTTGTGTTCGGTGACAATGTCAGAGATGGAGAAGAACCCGGTATCGCGGGCGTCTTCCGAAAGTCCGATCAGTCCCTGCTCGACGTCGTTAAGAATCGCCTCCACCGGCTCTGACTGCTCGATGGCCCTTGAGATTGACTGGTTCGAGAGATTGATCAGTCCCCTAAGCAGCGCCTTGTCTTTCACGATGCGAACGTAGTGCTGAATGTTCGCCCTTGGTGGTACGCCGTCGGTCAGCGAAGCCAGGTACGCCACACCCCCGACGGCTTCCAGTTGCTGCTGCTGCCGAAGTTCCTCGGATAGCGTGATGATGTCCACCGGACGGCTGGACTCCATCATTTCGCTTACCCGCGCAAAGATCCGGCGATGGGAATCGAGCGAAAATTCTTCGGCGCGCAGGGTTTCGGAAGCCTGGTAATAGGCCGCGTTGTCGAGGAGAATCGATCCGAGAATGGAGCGCTCGGCATCCATGCTCGAGGGAAGTCCGCGTTCGATGCTGTAGTCAGTCGTTGCCACTGGGGATTCTCAACCGCTCATTTGACTATCGCATTGGAATCCGTTCCGCACATCCGCAGAGTGTTGTTGAAAACTCGATTTCGTTGGAAAACGTGAAGAGAATTCACGCGAACACTCCCACCACCGATGGCAGATAGTTTACGCCTTTTCTTCGCCAAGCAAAGAAAAAACGAAAATGGCGGCGAAAGTTGCCCATAGTTCGGGCAAAAACGGCAGTTGCTTGGAGGGAGGAATTCCTATGTTGAAACCAGGGAGCGCGGCCATGCCAGCCACACGGCCGCGCCCATTTACAGATCTCCTGAGTCGCAAGTGCTGCACACATCGCCAGGGGAGTGTGCCCCCTGACGAAGAGCAGCGCGCGAGCCGACTCAAGCCACCTGAGGAATCCGAACCACAAACCCAAGTCACCTGCGAAAGTGACTTGCCGATTTCCGCTTCGTTACGTTTCCGCCACGCCGCGGCACACCCGGTTCGTGCTTCGAGTCCTTCAGGACAGCGAGCCCGGTTCTGAACCAGGGTCCCTTCGCTCGAAAAGGACCTGCTCCTCTCGCTCCGACCGCTGGCGCAATCGGAATCGGTTCTTGCATCGCCTTGGTTCAGCCCGAATCGCTTTCGCGTTCCAGGATCTCGCGCAAACGCTCAAGAGGTCTGCGCTCGCAGTGACGGGAGAATGCAACAGGTGTTGAGTACTCTCAACGGATAATCGTTGAACGATTGTGAAAAAACTGTGTGCGACAGGTGTAAGTTGTGGAAACAAGAGGAAAACGAGGCTGAAATCTCGGATCGGATCGGATCGGATCGGATCGGGAATAGAGGTCAGAGTTTCAAACGCTTGAAGACTCGTTCGGGAATGCTCTTGATCAGCGCCATGATCACGCGCCAGTACATCGGCACGTAAACGACGTCCTTTTGCTTCTGAATGGCACCGACGATGCTTTTTGCCACAGTTCCTGGTGAAGCAAACAGCGCGTTTTTTGGGATATGCGCTGTCATTGGAGTGTCTACGAACCCGGGCTTGATCGTCAGCACATGCACATTGAAGCGATATAAGCGATTTCGCAGGCCTTGTAGAAAGATGTCCAGCCCACCTTTCGAAGCGCCGTACACATAATTACTCTGTCGCCCGCGATCTCCGGCCACCGAAGAAATTACCGCGATCGTGCCGGCTTTTTGCTGCTCCATGACATTGGCAAAGCGTGTGAGTAGAGATACCACGCTGACGAAGTTTGTTTGCAGGACGTGTTCTGCTGCGCGGGCATCGCGTTCCGCCAGTTGCTGATCGCCGAGAATTCCGTAAGCGACGAATAGCAGGTCAACCGTTCCAAGCAGCGTTAGCGATTCGTCGATGAGCATCGCGTGTTTGTCAGTATCCGCGAGGTCACAGGCGCAGGTTGTCACGTGAGCACCGCTGCGCGTTCGAATGTCAGCTGCGACCGTGTTCAGGTTCTCACCATTTCTCGCGAGCAAATGAAACCGCGTCTCTGCGGTGGCCAACTCTTTCATCGCGGCCTGGGCAATGGCCGAGGTAGCTCCAAGCACGACGATTTTTCTAGGAAGCTCTCTCATTCTTACCTGTTCATCACGCGCCGCCAGAACGATGAGGAGAACGAGGGATCAACGAAACGAGCGAACTCCTCCCATTGCGGGTAGAACCGTCGAAACTGTTTCGCCGTCATGAATGCGTCTTTCGCAGGATAAACTCGGCCTCCCGCATCGGCGGTCATCTGGTTTAAGCGCTCTAGCAATGGCTCTGTGCGTCCGGCCTTCATCGGGAAGTCGAGTGCCAAGGTAATCCCCGGCATGGGAAACGACATCATCCCCGGAGATTTCAGGTTTCCACACACCTTAAGGACAGCAAGAAATGAAGCAAGCCCGGACTTTGCTATGACAGCGAGAATTTCGGAGATGGCCTCTGCGCTTGGAACGCAACACTGGAACTGTGTCAGCCCACGCTTTCCATAGAGTCGATTCCAACGCAAGATGGCATCGAGTGGATAGAAGAACGGCTCGTAATCGCTCGCAGTGCTGACGTGTTTGTGGAACTGCTTCCGGTAATACGCCGCGTTGAATGCTGCAACGGAATAGCGGTTCAGTGCGATGCTTGGAAGATCGCACGGAAACGTCAAACTGCGTTTACTCTTTCGTGCTGACAGGCTCTTTTGTGACGAATGATCGCCCGCCAAGAAGATGCCGCGCGCGAACTCCTTGCCGCTGGAAACGCAATCAACCCACGCTACTGTGTACTCGTGATCGGAGAGTTCCTTCGAGAGGACAACGAATTCGTTCAACCCCCGAAATTTCACGCTTTCTATGCTGATGCTGCGACCGCTCACTGGCCGCAACTGAATCTCAGCCCAAGTGATTAAGCCTGTAAGGCCAAGCCCGCCGATAGTGGCAGCGAACCCGTCCGGGTTAGATTCCGGGGAGCAGAACGCACGCGTTCCGTCACTGCGAACCAACTCGAAGCCCCGTACGAAACGGCCGAAGGTCCCAGCGACGTGATGGTTTTTGCCATGGACATCATTTGCGATTGCGCCGCCTACGGTGACGTATTTCGTTCCGGGTGTGACCGGCAAAAACCAGCCCCGCGGAACACTGAACTCGAGTATTTCCGCGAGCGAAACTCCCGCTTCGCAGCGAAGGACTCCCGTAGCTGGATCGAACGAAAGAAACCTGTTGAGACCGCGCGTGAGCAGAACGATATTGCCGTCGTTCAGGCAAACGTCACCGTAGCTTCGCCCCAGGCCCACGGGCAGCATGGCTTTGGAAAGAGATTTGACTGGAAACTCATTGCCCCAATTGAGCGCAACCTCGTCCTGGATCACTTTTGGATATCGACCCCAGGATTCAAAGCGCGACATGCTCTACCGGGCTCCAAGAATCAAGATGATTGCGGAGAATGCTCCTATCCAGATGCTGACGCGATCGGTGAGTGCAAAGACCACCGGGTCTTCATGCATTTCGCCCCGATGTGCAAGCAGCCAAACTCGATTGATCCAATACACGAGGACCGGAACAATAGCCCACAAGGCTTGTGGATGATGATATAAGCGCTGGACATCCGGACTACTGACGTACAGCACAAATATCACGACTGCGGCATAGGCACTGGCTGTGCCGAAGCTCCGCAATTGCTCGATATCGTCCACTCGATAACCTCTGTCATTTGCCGGCAAGGCATGTCTTTCCCGTAGGCCCTGCAACTCTTCGTAGCGTTTCACGATGGCGAGGCTGAGGAAGAAGAAGAGCGAAAACGACTCGAACCATGTGGACAACGGAACAGATGTCACAACACTGCCGCATATGATACGGATCGTATACAGTCCCGCGAGAACGAGTACATCCAAAATGGCGATCTTTTTCAGCAGGAACGAGTAAGAGATCGTGCCAACTAGATAGGCGCAAAGCATGTACGCGAATTTCGCGGGTTGCGTCGACGAGTACACTCCTGCCGCGCAAAGCAGCACCGCTGCAACTATTAACCCCGCGACCGGGCTTAGATCCCCAGCAGCAAAAGGTCGCTTCCGTTTCCGAGGATGCTGGCGGTCCGCCTCCATGTCCAGCATGTCATTCAGGATGTAGCCTGCGGACGCCACGAAACTGAATGCCACGAACGCAAGAAAACTGTTTATGAGCTTCGAACGGTCACCAAACTCGTGCGACAGAAAGAGAGGAAGGAAGATCAGCAGATTTTTTGGCCACTGCCGGGCGCGAATCGCCGACAGGATCGCCACCATCGTATTCTTGCGATGATTAAACTCCCTCTCGACGGCGATATTCTTCAGTCGTGCCTTCGCTGATGTTGCCCAACTGGCATTCGCCAGCATAGCCTTGTTCGCATTCTCGAGGATTGGCAGATCCTGATTCGAGTTCCCGATGTAGTCGAAACCTCCTTCGCCGAAACGCTCATTCAGAACGTGCAACTTGCTATATCCAGTGAGATTTCGCCGGTCATCGCTGCAGATCACCGACTCGAATATTCCGAGATGTCTGGCGACGCCGGATGCAATTTGATCATTCGCTCCCGTCGCAAGGTGTAGCTTCCTGCCTCGCGCGTGCTCATCACGAAGGTACTGGAGCAGTTCTTCGTTGTAGGGCAGACCTGATGGAGACAGTTGTATCTCTTTCGCGAGCGCAGCTTTGAATCCAGCCTTGCCTCGCAGGAGCCAGAAAGGCATTCGCAGAAGCAATTCCGGGCGTCGACGGACCGTCACCAGGCAGGCGTCGATAAGCAAGTCACTCTTCACCAGGGTCCCATCGAGGTCAACGCACAAAGGAACGTCTTTGGCCGGGGTTGTAACCGTATCGATGGTCTGCATGTGGACTCCGTCGCTTGCCTGCGATAAATGTGAGAGTAAGTTCGATAGCTACAGATTTCAATCGCTTCGCAGGTACTCCCTTATTACGGAAGGTCGTCAGGTTCGTAACTAGTGAATACCACATACTGCAGCTATATTTATTTACGTAACGCCAGAGACCGATACGACGCAGGACCTAGCCTTGCCAACCGAAGCAGATGTTGAACCACTCCCTACCAGGCGTACTCATGAGATCCTTCCCATCATATTCTGGGCACTATTTCTACAGCTATTCCTGCTGATCGCGGTTTCGTTCGTGATGCAATTTGGGCCGCTCTTCGTGACACGGTTTATCTTCGGCCTCGACTTCGCGGACTTTTACAATGCCGCTGGCGACTGGCTCGCCGGAATGGACCCTTATGCCCGCGGCAGGCTATATACGCCGCCGTCCTCGATCCTCGTTGGGTTGGCGTTTCATTGGACATCGTTCGCAATCGCACGCCTTCTGTTCTTCTTCATTAATATTGCTCTTGTATACGCTTCCTTAAGGGCGCTTTCACGCCAGTTCCAACTCACGCGCGCGAACGAATCCGCGCTGCTTGGAATTACCGCGGTCTTCTACCCATTCTACTTTCTGGTGGAACGTGGAAATCTCGACGGCATCATGCTGGCCCTTTTAGTGTTCGGCTTCCGAAGCCGAAATTCGCTGTTTCGCGCCGGTATGGTAGGAGCAAGCCTCGCGGTGAAGGTTTATACCGGGCTCATGGTCCTGGTGCTGTTACGTAAGCGTAGTTGGAAGGTGGCTGGGCTAGCCGTGCTTGTTGTGCTGTTGTTGCAGGTCCCATTCGCCGCGCTGGCACCCAATTTCATTCAGGCAGTTTCAGGGCGGTCCGAACTGTTCCGCATGGACGAAAACATCAGCCCTGCAGCCCTTTTTAAGCTAGTCCTGTTCGCGGCAGGCGGAGATTTTTGGAAGCTCGCATTCCTATTAACCTGGGCAGCCACCTTGCTGGTCCGTCTACTGCATGCCGGTGGCGGCGACCTTCGCGAGACGTGGCCGACGTTTGTGCCCTGGATGATCTCGTTTCCAATTGTGGTGTACCCATATTCGGGAGTGTTGGCCTTGAGCCTCGTTGCGCTGATTGCTGCTCACGCGCAACAGAGGAAAATCCTCAACTCAGAAGCCGTAGTGCTCATCGGTTTCGGGCTGCTGGGTTTCCAGGCGATCGCATGGACAGCTTTCGGCGCGAGAAGTGCTCTGGCACTCGTGCTGATCCACTCAATATGCTCACTCGGAACCTTGCTGATGTTGCTGGGTGCCTGCTGGTTGCCGCAGTATGGGAACAACGCTGAAGCTAGCTGACGCGACTTTCCGCGTCTTCGGTGGCGTCTTCATCGCGGAACAGCCCAAACTTCTTTAGCTTGTACCGCAAGGCATCACGACTGATGTCGAGCAGCTTGGCCGCCTGCGTCTGATTGTTCTTTGCCTGCCGCATTGCGATTTCCACGAGCGCTCGTTCTACTTCTTCCAGACTCGTGCCACCCTCCGGAATGCTGAGCGGCGGAAGGCTGCGCCCGTCTTCGAGTTGCTGTCCTCCACCGTTGACCGGAGTGCCGGAAACTCGCTCAAACGCCGTTGGCCCTGAGAGGTTCTGCCCGACGGCAAACGGCATGTACGTCGGGCGGAGAAACTCTTCTTCTTCCAGGATCATGGCGCGCTCAATCGCATTCTTCAGTTCGCGGACATTCCCCGGCCATTGGTGTCCCAGTAGCATCTTCCGCGTCTCTTCCGTAATGCCACGGACATTCTTCCGGAACTTCCGCGCGTAACGCTCGATGAAGAAGTCCACCATTGGCAGGATGTCATCGCGGCGTTCGCGCAACGGAGGCAGGAAAATCGAGATAATCGCCAGGCGGTAATAAAGGTCCTGTCGGAAGGTACCGTCTCGAACCGCTCGCTCCAGATCCCGGTTCGACGCGGCGATCACGCGTACGTTCACCTGCATGTCGCGAATGCCGCCGACGCGCCGGATCACCTGGTCTTCGAGCACGCGCAAGAGCTTTGCCTGGAGTAGCGGAGATAGCTCGCCGATCTCATCCAGAAATAGCGTGCCGCCATCGGAGACTTCAAACAGACCCTTCTTCATCGCCTTCGCGTCAGTGAAGGCGCCGCGCTCGTGACCGAACAATTCGGCTTCCATCAGCGTTTCGGGTATGGCGGAACAGTTCACCGCCACGAAAGGCTTTTCCTGGCGGGAGCTCTCGTAGTGAATAGACTTGGCGATCAGGTCTTTGCCGGTGCCGCTTTCGCCTTGAATCAAGATCGTGGAAGCTTCGCTCGCCGCAACCTTACGGACAAAGCCCATCACCTCCTGCATCTTCTTCGATTCGGCGATCACCTCGTGATACCCGGTGCGACGCCTCACCTCACCGCGCAGCGATTCCACTTCGTTCTTCAGACGGCTGGCTTCAAGGGCGTTGCGGACGGTTACCGAAAGCTCGTCGAAGTCGAGTGGCTTTCCGACGAAGTCGTATGCACCTAGCTTAAGCGCCTGCTTTACATCCTCAAGCTGAGGATCGGCGGTAATCATGATGACGGCGCGAGCGACATTGTTCTGCTTGATGTCCTGCAGCACTTCCAGTCCACTCATGTCCGGCAGACGCACATCCAGCAGTACCAGATCCGGAAGCTCGTTGTGAGCTAAGCGAATACCGCTGGCGCCGTCAGCGGCGTCCATGACCTGGTAGCCCCATTCCGAGCACTTCTGGCGAAGCGACCACCGGACGAGCTTCTCGTCATCAACGATGAGGACTTTTTCCAAGACTTTCCTTGCTGAATACTTTACTACGATCTAATCGGCCACGGCAGCAGCGGCATTACCGCGCGATATCGGCAGAATCATCGAAAATGTCGTGCCGTGGCCCACTTTGCTGCTGACTTCAAGCTTGCCTCCGTGGTCTTCCACGATACGTTTGGCCAAAGATAGCCCTAGTCCAGTGCCATGGCCCTTGGTGGTGAAGAATGGCCGGAAAATGTTAGGTAGAATCTCGGGCGGTATGCCGGGCCCCGTGTCCTTCACGTCTACAAACGCCAGTCCGCCTCTTACTTCCACCGTGACCGTCACCGTTCCGGGGCCATCCAGTGCTTGCATGGCATTCAGCACCAGGTTCAACAGCACCTGGTGGATTTGCGCCGTATCGTGTTCCACCATCGGCAAGTCAGGCGACTTAATGCAGTGAACCTTGATCGCTTTGGAAAGCGCCTGCTGGCGCGCAAAGATCACGGCGTGTTCCACTGTCGCGTTCAGGTCCGCGAACTGGAACTCCGGCGGTTTAGGCCGCGCAGTTTCGAGTAGGTCGGTGACGATACGGTTGATGCGCAACACTTCTTCGCGGACATCTTTCAGTACCTCCCGTGCCGGGCTGGTGGAGGGGAGGTCACGCCCCACGATGTCCATCACACCGGCGATTCCCGCCAGCGGGTTCCGGATCTCGTGCGCAAGTCCCGCTGCGACTTCTCCCATGGTGGCGAGGTGTTCGGCTCGGGACATCTGCGTACGATGAAGGCGCTCGATCTCCTCGCGGCTTTCGCGAAGCTGGCGCACCATTAGATTAAAATTCCGGCCCAGGTCTCCAAGTTCGTCGTTGCGCCGAGCAAACTCGACTGTGGCAGTCAGGTCGCCTTCACTTACTCGTCCGATCTTATCTTCCAGTTCCAGCATGGGCCGGCGGATCACCAGAGCCAAGGTGACGATCAGAACGAAGCAGATGACGAGTGCGCCGATTACGGCAACCAGAAGAATGGCGTGGCGCTCCGGGTCGGCGAACGAGGTTGTGGCCACCACGAACAGCAGTACACCGTTGAGAAGGGCAAGCACCACCGGCAGCAGTGTCTTGATTTCCCAACTCAGACGCACACTTCGACGAACAGCGCTGCGGTCCACAAAACTATCTTTCTGCTGGAAAGCGGTCCCCATTATCGACCTATTTATCGGCAGGCACAACGTGCGGCAGGTGAAAGCGCCGTTCGAGGAGATCCCGTCCCCGAACGGCGCAGAGTTATTGGTTAAGCGTAGGCGTGCAAGCCGGGCAGCAGGTAGGTGACGCCGAAGAACGTGAACATCACGACCGCGAAGCCGAGGATTGCAAAATAGGCCGCCCGCCGTCCGCGCCATCCTCGAGTCACGCGCATGTGCAGATACCCTGCGTACACGAGCCAAGTGATGGCAGCCCAGGTCTCCTTCGGATCCCAGCTCCAGTACGAGCCCCACGTGCGATTCGCCCAGTACGCGCCGGCCGCAATCATCAGCGTGAGCAGCGGGAATCCGATGCAGATCGTCTTGTAAGTGATCATGTCGAGGACGTCCGCGGTGGGCAAAAGACGCTCAAGATCGCGACGACGCCACACCATCATCAGGTAGAGCAGGGAAGCGAAGATGCCGGACACCAGTCCCGCCAGTACGAAGGGACTTGCCGCAAGGCTCGTCGTAAAGAGGCCTTCCGCATCGAGCGACGGATATGCGCCTTCACGCGCGCGAAGTACGAATGCCCCAAGCGCCACCGCCTGCAAGGCGATGCTCACGAACACTGCACGGCTGGCCAGCAGGAATTTGCTGTCGTCTTTCGTGACTCGGCCCCAGATGTACAGCACGATCGGCAAGGTCACGGCGATTAACACCACAACGAACAGCCATCCCAATTCGGGTATCGTCACCATCAGCCTGACCTTCGGCCCAAGGAACATCTCTTCCTTGTTCTGAAGGTCGTACGCGGTCACGCTCAGACCGCCCCACTTTTCGAAGCGCGTTCCGAGCAGCCCGGCGTAAATCGCTGCCGTAAAGGTGCTTGTCGCGACCTGGAAGGTTTCGGTCTTCATGTTGTCCTGGATCAGGAACATCATCGCCAGCGCAAAGCTCAGCGCGCACGCAGCATAGGACAACATGGCCAGTGTTACGTGAATGTGCAGCCAGGTCGATTGCAGCGCCGGAACCAGCGGCCGAACATCATTTGGCAGCAGTTGCATCAGTACCACGCCGACAACTGCGATCGGCATCGTGACCGTGCCGATCACTCGTACCTTGAACCGTTTCTCCGAAATCAGCGTCAGGCCTACGATCGTCCACACGAAGCTGAGCAGCATTTCGTAGATGTTGGCGAAAGGTGGGTGTCCGGCCATATACCACCGGTGCCCCGCCGCCGCCGTGGTTGCGATGAATCCAGCCCATGTCACCAGCGAGGCGACTTTCACATAACGGTCAATGCCCGTGACGCCAAACCCGATATAGAGAGCCGTCGCACCAGAGTAAAGAATTAATGAAACATAAAGAAGATTGCTTTCCGTAAAGAACTGAACCGGCGCGCCCGGCGTGGCGGGCTTCACGATATTCAAGAAAGCCACGAACAACAGGAACACAATGCCGAGTCCCACGGCTATCAGTAAGGCACTGCCTCCTGCCGGCGTTGTGTTTTCTTGTACCTTCACTCGAGACATATTTCCTCCGTCCTCACTCCTTAGGCCTACACTGAGGCCAACGATCTTTCTTCCCTGGTTACCGACGCCTGCAGTTGCAGTTCGCCGCGGATGTTCGCGGTAATCGTCTTGAATTCTTCCGCGAAGTGTTCGCGGTTCTTGTCAGCCTGCGAGCCAATCCACAGCGCCTGGCCAAGTTTCGGGTCGTTTACGACCACCGCCCAGTAGCGGCGATGGACGCAGTAGAAGGCCATCCCGAGGCCGAGTGCCATCAGGATGCAGCCTGCCCAAACCGCCCACTGACCCGGTTCGTACGACACCTGCAATCCGGTGAACGGTGCCACCGCGGCATCTCGATACGCGAACTCGTAACCTTCCACGTTTGTTTGGTTCAGGTTGGGTTGCGACGGGAAGAGCCACGCGGACTTCGCCTGCCCCTTCTGCACGACGCTCAACTCGATCGCGGGATTTGTGAACTCGCTCGACCGCTTGTAAATCTGGTTGTCCCGAATCACGAAATCCGGAATCACCGTTTCGATCTTCACGGTCGTATCGGCGTCGAGCTGCACCGGCGTGGTGCCAGCTAAAGTGATTTCTTTCGACTCCGCCGGGTTCTTCTGGTTCTTAACCGCCAGTGTCAGGTGATCAAGGTCTTCACTGTTCCCAAAGCTCGACTGGAAAAAGCGGATGCCGTCGCGAACCAACGGATCGTTGACTTCGATCTTCTTCTTCTGGACTTCCTGCCCGTTCTCGAAGACCGTCAAGTGCGACCACCATTGCTTTGGGCTGCCGTCGGAGTAGTTCTCACGCGCGCCGGTGTCGAAACGAATCGTGTAGGGAAGCTTGTGGATGCGTTTATCGCTGAGCTCCATCTCGCTCACCGACTCGCCCTTCTTCAGCATGATGAAGCCCTTGTATCCCCACACCGCGTCGATGATGCCGCCCATGAAAATCATTAAGAGGCTGGCGTGAATCACGTAAACCGCGAGCACTGAATAACGATTACGTTCAGCATAGAGTGCGGGTTCTGCGTTCGATCCCACTCGCTCCGGACGTAAGCCGGATTTCCGGAATGCGTTATCGGCGATGCTCAAAGCAGCAGCCGCATCGGGCACCGGAATCCGCTCCTGGATCGGTAATACTGCCCGGAAATGCGAATCAGTCTGCTTGTAAGGTCTGGTCAGAACTTTCCATGCGCGAGGAAAGCGGTCGATCGATACAAGAATGATGCTGACGGCCACCAGCGCCATCAGGATTGCAAACCACCAGCTATGGAAGACATCCGTGAATCCAAGCCGGTCCAGCCAAACCAGGGTCGTAGGGGAATAAGTGCGTTCAACCTGGTCAGCATCGGTGATCGGGCGCTGCAGCACGATGGTCCCGATCGCGGATGCAATAACCACCAATATAAGAAGAAAAACCCCGGTTTTGACCGAAGACAGTGTCCTTAGAACCTTATGAAGGGGGTTTTGAGTCGACATCGGTACCGCTCCTTTTCTCCGCGTAACCAGGTAAAGGTGCAACTCGGTTACCAGAAGCGCGGGGAGAATAACTTCTGAGCCTACTGTCAGTTCCACACTTTCTTGCTTGTGCTCTCCGCCAGCATCTTGGGGTTTTCACCCAATACAGTGTTGAGAACTACGCACCCCGCGTATGGACATAATCTCGAAGTTGCGACCAAACCTCATGTGAGTAACGTCACAAAATCTTGTGAGGTCAGTCATACGGTTACCCCTACCAAAAGAGTTCTCATTACCCCCAAGGCGAGGTCCCGAAATGGGACACATGGGTCCAGCAAAAAACCAAATCGTAAGTTCGGCGGAAGCCATGATTTTTCGCGGCCAATCCGCTCCTCGTTCGGCACTTACACGGTGCGTGATTTCACCGTCTCGCCTGCGGAAGATGGCCCATTTCCATTTTGGGAACAAACCCGCAGTTTCATTCTGGTCCGCCGCAAGCTCATTGATTCCAGCAACTTGCGCAAGTGCTGGATTTCACCACTGCTCCGGTACGGCACGTGCATTGAGGCTCTTGGGAGGAATGTTGTGAAGTTTCGTGGGTCCATTCTGGCAGCGATCGTCGTGATTCTCAGCACAGTCTCCTGGGCGGGCAAACACCCAGTCCCGCTGGAAGCCGGTGCGAAAGACGACACCTGCCTGCAGTGCCACGAAGACAAGACCAAGGGCACTGCCGTCCATACCGCGATGTCGATGGGCTGCTCGAGCTGCCACGAAGTCCGGGTTAACAAGGACATCACCCGGATGAAGCTGAAGGCAGCCAGCCCACAGGCTCTCTGCGTTACCTGTCACGCGGACAAGAAAGCGGCCGACCTTAACGGGACGATCCATCCGCCCGCGGTTCGCGGATGCATCAAGTGTCACGATCCACACAGCTCTCCTAATAAGAATCAGTTGTTGAAAGCCGATTCCGGCGAAAAAGGCCAGAACCTCTGCCTCGACTGCCACAAGCAGGGCGAGAACGTTCCTTCCGGCGGAAGCCGTCACGCTGCGCTCGACATGGGATGCTCCACCTGCCACGTCACCCACAAGGTCGGCGAAAAGGGCAAGCAGGAATTTGATTTCCACCTGACGAAGTCGGCCCCCGCGCTCTGTATCGATTGCCACGATCCAAAAGATTCGGCTCTGCAGAAAGCGCACCAGGATCAGCCGTTCGGCACCGCCAACTGCACGCAGTGTCACGATCCGCACCAGTCGCGGCTGCCCAAGTTGATGCAGGCGTTCACGCACAATCCATTCGAAAACAAGATGTGCGACACCTGCCACGCACCTGCAAAGGACGGCAAAGTCGTTCTAACCCAGCCCGACGCCAAGTCGCTCTGTGTTACGTGCCACGCCGAGCAGGCAGAGAAGATCGAAAAAGCCAAGGTTCAGCATCCGGGCGCGCAAGGCGACTGCACTTCTTGCCATAACGCTCATGCGGGCAGGTCCCCTGGCTTCATCCAGCCGAACCCGGTTAGCGCTTGCCTGACCTGCCACGATGCGCAGGCCGAGCAGATGAAGAAGAAGCACCTGCATCAGCCGGCCTTCGAGCAGGGATGCGCCACCTGTCACGAGCCGCACGGCGGCGATAACCTCCACCTGCTTCGCGCAGCGGACGCCAACACGCTCTGTCTCGAGTGCCATGGCCCGGAAGCTTCTCCGAAGCGCCTGCCTGCTGAGCATCTGGTCACCATTTTTGACGGCAAGGTGCGGCTGCCGGAGAACTACTTCGCTGATGTCGTCCGCTTGCCGATCAAGTACGGCTTGGGCCATCCGGTGGATAAACATCCGGTAAAGAGCCAGGCGGATCCGACCGATGCCACGAAGGCGCGGTTTGAAATCAACTGCGCGTCGTGCCACCAGCCGCACTCCTCGAAGGAACCGGGCCTGCTGGTTAACGATCAGGCCAACAATCTGCTGTTCTGCGCAACGTGTCACAAGGATTTGGGCAAATAGGAGTCAAGAAGATGTCGGCGGTTCAGAAAAACTCGGTTCACAAGGGAATCACAAAGACGGCGCTACTGGCTGGCCTGGTCATGATCCTTGTGCTGGCCGGGTCTCCGTGGCTTTACGGCAAGGACAAGAAGGAAAAAGGGAAAAAAGGACAGCCTGCCGAGTCGGAGTTGGTCAGCAAGAATCGACTCTTCCTCGAGAATCTCGATCTTTCCAAGATCGTATGGCCCAATCCTCCCGCGATTACGCGGATTAAGTATCTGAATTACTGGTCCGGCGAAAAATGGGTTCCTCCAACCCAGGTGAAGAAAAAGGCAAGCTGGATGGAACGCGTGTCCGGTATCGCAACCGGTCAGGCCCCCGGCTCAGGCAAGGCGCGTTGGCAACTCGTGGTTCCGAATGGAATCGCCGTCGATTCCAAGGGCCGTGTCTATATCGCCGATAGCAAAGTCCGCGCCATCTTCATCGTCAACATGGAAACCGGCGAGTACGAAATGATCAAGAACGGGGTCGAAGCCCGGTTCCAGTGGGTGCTCGGCCTCGCCATCGACGACTCGGACCGCCTCTTCGTTTCTGACAGCGGCATGCGCCGCGTGCTCGTATTCGATCCCCAGCGCAAAGTAGAAGGCTCAATTGCGGAAGGTCTTCATGATCCCGGTGGTCTTGCGATCGATAACGAGAATCGACTGCTCTATGTCACCGATGCCGAGCAGGATCTGGTCTTGGTGTACGACGCCGACCCGCCCTACAAACTGTTACGCAAGATCGGTACTCCCGGCCTGAAGCACACTTCCACCAAGCCAGGCGAATTTTCCAAGCCAACAGGAGTGGCCGTAGATCAGGACGGTAACCTCTTCGTCGCCGATACGTGGAACAACCGCATTGAGGTCTTTGACTCCGAAGGCAATTTCATCCGCACCTTCGGACGCGCAGGCGATGGCCCCGGCTACTTCGCCCGGCCAAAGGGCGTTTCCATCGACGCCGACGGTCACGTCTGGGTTGCCGACGCGATGCAGGACCGCGTGCAGGTCTTCACGCCCGAAGGGCGACTGCTCATCTGGATGGGCGGCCACGGCAAGCTACCGGGTCAGTTCGAAAGCCTGGCCAATGTTTACGTCGACAAAGACAACCGCGTGATCACCACGGAACAGTTTGCCGGACGCGCGCAAATGTTCCGTTATGTCACCAATGCCGAGGCGCTAGCTGAAAAGGAACGCCGCGACGAGGAAGCGAAGAAGAAGGCGGAAGAACGCCGCTCGAGCGCTACGAAAAGTTCTCCGGACGCAAAGCCGGAATAGAGATTGACTGTTGGTACTTGCAGTCATACCGGGCCCGGCACATCGGAACCGGTGCAGTAAGCAGTAGCAGTTTACATAGACGTTGCAGTGAATATCAGGAGGTCTTTTAGCAATGAAGAAACTTATGATCGTCGTCCTCGCTATGCTGGTGATGACCAGTCTCGCGATGGCGCAGTTCACCCCAGGCACATATGCCAGCCCGGTGGGCGGCGTGACTGGCGGTATTCAGTTCAACATCGATAAATTGGGTGCGCACCAGAACGGCGGACGCGGTTGCGTCGGCTGCCATGCTCCGCACAGCGGTGCCCGTGGTAACGGCGGCACCCTGCAGTGGAATGGTACTGACTACGTATCCGTGGCTGTGGAAGGCGACTCTGGCGACCTGGCCCTCTGGGGGCAGGACCTTGGTCCGATCTACAACGCCACTCTGAACTTCCCCACGGGCGACCTCAGCATCACCGAGACTTCGCCTGAGCGCCAGATCACGGGCGTTGCCATGTGCTTGTCCTGCCACGACGGAAACGTCGCAAAGGGCGCCATGATGACGAACCAGTCCTTCGAGCAGTCGGCTGGCCTGTTGCCTGCTGGCTACGGCGAGCAGCCGATCCCGACCCTCCTCGGTGCGGACGGCGGCACGTTCGGAAACTATGAAAACGATCACCCGGTGGGCCCAGGAGCGAATCTTGGAACCCTCGGCGGTATCAAGGCTTCGACGAACTTGCTGGCGATCGCCACCAACTCCAGCGGCGCGAAGTACATCAGCACCGGCACCTCCTTCACCGGCAGCGCTCTCGAAGAGTTCCGCAAGAACTACGGCCTGCCGACGATCACCGGCGCGCGCGTAGGCGCGGGCTGGGCGGTCGACGACGATGCCACCTCTGTGGATCAGGCTTATGTGGTTTGCACCACCTGCCACACGCCCCACAGCATGTACACCGCTTCGGCCAGCTCGACGAATCCTATCGCCACGCTGACCAAGGGCACGTTCCCGAGCTACTTCTTCATCGCAGCTCCCTACAACCCGGGCGCGGACGTTGCCGGTGGAACCAAGGCCTCTTCGGCCACTCAGTTCTGCCGTCAGTGCCACTTCACGGGTGCGGGTGGTTCGAACGAAGGCTCCGGAATCAGCATTCCGACCGCGTTCTAATTGCCGTACTTAAGGGGGAGGATCTCCTCCCCCTTGTTTCACTTCGCTGGTGAAGCAGTAAAGAGGATTTATGCGATTTAAGGTTCTGGTAGTTACATTGACGGCGGCAGCTGCGACGCTTGCGTCAGCGCAGGTTTCATCTCACGCGCCCGTTGCTTCTCACGCACCCACCGTGAAGGCACAAGCCAAGCAAAATCCCAACTCAATCGTCGCCATGGCAGCCAAACCAGTTGCTCGCGTCAATGGCGCAGTGCTCACCGAAATCGACCTGCAGCGCGAAATGGAGATGATGTTTCCTTACGCCCAGCAGCATGGCGGCGTGCCGAAGTCCATGGAACCGCAGATCCGCAAAGGCGCCATGGATATGCTGATTTTTGAGGAGTTGCTCTACCAGGAAGCGAAACGTAAGAACGTTCAGGTCGCCCCAGCTCGCCTCGCCAAGGCCGAAGCCGCGTTTCGCAAGCAGTTCCCGGATAAGAAGGTTTATCAGGATTATCTGAAAATCGAATTCAACGGTTCTACCCAGGTTCTGCGAGAGAAGATTCGCCGCTCTCTGCTGATCGAGAAGATGCTGTCGACGGAAGTGAACCAGAAGTCGCGCGTAACGGCAGCCCAGGCGAAAGAATATTACAACAAAAACCCCAAGCTGTTCGATCGTCCGGAAACGTTCAGTATCCAGACCATCTCGATCATTCCGCCCGAGAACGCGTCGGCCGATGTTAACGCCGAAGCCAAGCGGAAGATCGCCAGTATTCTCAAGCTCGCTCGCCAGACCAAAACCAAGCGTGAGTTCGGCATCCTCGCTGAGCAGGTATCCGAAGACGACTGGCGCATGAAACTCGGTGACCGTGGCACCGTGCTTGCTCCGAACCTGCCACCCGAGATCGTCAAGGCTGCGCGCGCCATGAAGCCGGAAACCGTCAGCGATATCGTCCAACTCGGCCGTGCCTATGTCGTGTTCCGCATGAACGAACACAAGCCCGCGGGACGCATTCCCTTTGCGGATGTGAAAGCGAAACTGCAATCGGACTTGCAGAAGGTCAGGCTCGAAGAACGTCGCGCCGAGTTGCACAAGACGTTGCGTAAGAACGCCACCGTAGAAGTGTTGTAAGGCCGCAAATCCCAGGGGGCCGTGATGTACCGGAGTAGCAGTGTGAGGGAAAAGAAATCTGGTCGGATCATTGGTGCAGCCATGCTGCTGTTGCTGCTTGCGACGCCAGCAATGGCCCAACTCCAGGTGGGTGACAACACCGTGATGACCATGAATGGCAACCTGGGCTACGGGTACAGCGGCTCCTTCGCAAATACGGCCCTTCTGCCTTCTTCCCATTCACAGGGTTTCCAGGGAGATGCAAATCTTGATGGTCATTATTTTCACCCGAACTTCATCTCCTTCAACTTCCGCCCGTATTTCCAAAGGATGCAGGCAAACTCTGAATCGCAGATTCTGACCAGTTCTACCGGTTTCGGTGGCGGACTTAGTTTTTTCGGGGGCAGCATGTTCCCCGGCAGCATCAACTTCTCTAAGGATTTCAGTGCCAACAGCGAGTTCAGTATCGCCGGCGTCCCCGGGTTGGAGGGCGATTCCTCGGGTAGGACTTTTGGTGTCACTTGGGGCGTTCTGGTGCCCAATTACCCGCAACTGCGGCTGTACTACGACTCCGGCAAGAATTCAGGTTCCGTAACCGGCGTGGAAGGCAAAAGCGAGACCAGTTCGCGTAACTACGGCTTGAGCAGCGGCTACAAACTAAAGGGCTGGAGTTTGCAAGGTGGAATTGATCGCCACAATAACCACTTCGTCACGCCTGGATACCTGACCGCGGAGCCCTTCGAGAACGGCGGTAGCAGCACCACCTACACCGCTTCCGGTCAACACAATCTCCCCCTCAACGGAAGTTTCGGAACCGGCTGGGCGCATTCCTCCTACGAGGGTGAGGATGGGCATACCTGGGACTCAACGGCCTACAACGGTTCAGCCACTATTAACCCGAGATACTGGCTCTCGCTTGGCCAGACTGTCAGCTACACGACAAACCTGTCCGCCAGTGGCCAGCCCCTGTTCGGCACCGGCGGAAGCGCCCAGACGGTCCTGTTTAGCACCGACACCTCATCGCTTTACCTCGGCAGCACGGCGAGCGTGCGCGTATTCCGGCGCCTTGCTCTGAATGGCCACTTCAATCATCGTCGGCAATGGTTTGCCGGCCACGAATTTGAAAACTCCCAGTACGGAGGATCCGTTACCTACAACTACACCAGCCCGCTGTTTGGTTTCCTCTACTTCGGTTTGGGAGTCATCGACACCCTAAGCAAGGAAGGAAACCAGGGCTTGGGCTTAGTCGCCAACCTCGGAATGAACCGCAAGATCGGCGAATGGGAAAGCTCCGCCGACTTCAACTACCAGCAGAACGTGCAGACGCTGATTAATGTTCAAGCGTCCAGCAATTACAGCTTTGGCGGCAGCATCCGCCGGCGCTTCAACCAGGACACGTTCTTTGCCACAAGTTTCCGGGGATCGCGCAGTGGGTTAGTGATTCAGGAAGGCAATGGCAACCGCGCGGAGAGTTTCGGCACTAGCTTTGCCTGGAGAAGGTATGCAGTCGGCGCGAGCTACTCGCAATCGAGTGGCACGGCCGTTCTCACCTCCGGTGGCGCGTTGACCGCCGCTCCCGATGGTGCGTTGATCGCCAACGACTTCCTTTACTTCGACGCCCGTTCGTATAGCGTCAACTTCAGCACTCGTTTCCGCCGCAACCTGCTCCTCGCTGTCGGATACGTAAGCATCGACAATGGAACCGCGCGGGGCCAAACCGGCGTCAGGAACATCGGCGAACGCTACAGCGCGCGTTTCGAGTACCGACTTCGTAAGTTCGCATTTATCGGCGGTTTCAACCGAAGCTATCAGGACATCGGCACGGTGGCGGGTCCAGGTCGGGTGGTAAACTCGTATCGCCTGAGTATCACGAGATGGTTCAACATTTTCTGAAGAGTGCCAGGGCATTTTTGTCTGCCGTGGCGCTAACGGGCCTGTTAGTAACTTCGCTGGCGATCCCTACCTACGCCGGCCAGTCCCGCAAGAATAAGCCATCTGAGCAGCAAATCCCCGAACTGCTCCTTGAAGGCGGCCGCAAGCTTTCGTTTGAACGTACTTATACCAATGAGCGCGATATCCGCGGTAAGCCCGGATTTTGGGGAAGGTTGGTAGATGTCGTCGCTGGCGAGCGCGATTACAAGGCGATGCTTCGGCCTTACGGCGTTGCCGTGGATTCCAAGGGACGCGTCATCGTCTCCGATCCGGGCATGTCCGGCATCCACATCTTCGATCCCGCTCAGCGCAAGTACAAGTTCATCGAGCGTCTCGAGAAAAGTAAGGACGCCATGATGGAGCCGCAATGCATTACGGTCGATGGTAAGGACAACATCTATGTCACCGACTCGAAGGCCGGAAAGGTATTCATGTTCCAGCCCAGCGGCAAGTACATTGGCGTGCTCGGCAGCATCAAGGGGAGTAACGGAGAAGGCTTCTTCAAACGTCCCACAGGCATCGCGATTGATCCTGACAAGGGTGATGTCTACGTTACCGACACTCTCCGCGACAAGATTTATCTTTTGGACAAAAAAGGCGGCGTGATTCGAACCATCGGGCAACACGGCAGCGGACCCGGTGAATTCAATTACCCCACGGAGATCCTCGCTCGCAGCGGCCTGCTGGTCGTCGTCGATGCCATGAACTTCCGTGTGCAGTTGTTCGACCGCGAAGGTAAAGCCCTCGGCCAGATTGGTTCCCGCGACGAATCCGCTGGCGGGTTGTTCCGCCCGAAGGGCATTGCCATCGATTCCGAAGGCCACATTTATCTCGTGGAAGGCCTTTCGGGCACCGTCCAGGTTTTCGACCGCGAAGGTCGTCTGCTTTATTCCTTCGGACAGAGAGGCACTGAGCCCTGGCAGTTCCAACTTCCCGCTGGACTCTTCATCGACAAGTCCGATCGCGTCTACGTCGTTGACTCCTATAATCGGCGTGTCCAGGTCTTCCAGTACCGCGCCTTGCATGCCGCAGGAGGTCAACCGTGAGGCGTTGGCTCCCATTGATCCTGCTGCTGGTTGTGTCCTCGGCGTTTGCCCAGACCACCCCCAACCGCGACATTCTTGGCGCGCACGATCTATCGGTCGCCAGCAGCCCGTTGCACGGGACCATGTCCTCGGCGTGTCTGTATTGTCATGTGCCGCACTCCGGCACCGGGAAAGGGCCGCTCTGGGGGCAAACCTTCTCCTCGCAGACGTACACGCTCTACAACAGCACAACACTTCAGAACGAGCCTCAGCAGCCCGTCATTGGCGAAGTAAGCTCTCTCTGTCTGAGCTGTCACGATGGTACCGTCGCTCCCGGTCTTTCGGTTCCTTACGGAAAGTTCTTCACCACCGGGACGATGGAGAATCTTGTCGGGGCTCAACTCGAAAGATCGCACCCGTTCAGTTTGAGGCTGCCCCTGAAAGATGCCCCGCACCTCGTGGCAACGCTCGCAGCTTCGGGTGCAACCTCGGACAGCACCGGTTCCGTCAAGCTGATTAACGGCAACGTGGAATGCAGTTCGTGCCACAACCCGCACAACCAGTTCCTCGACAAAAACTCTTCCTCGTTCCTCGTGCGTGATGGAAAGGCCGGCGCAATCTGCCTCTCGTGCCACGAGACGCAGCCGCGCACCGTGAACAGCCAGAGCAATCCGCTGGCGACATGGCCCTCGAACATTCACGAGACATCCGTCGCTGCCGTCAAAGCGAATTCCGGATGGGGCAACTACGCCACGGTGGGCGATTTCGCGTGCGCCTCCTGTCACGCTCAGCACAATGCCGGCGGTGCTTCAGGCCTGCTCCGTAATCCGACTGGTCTTATCAACATCGACACCACCAGCCAGAGCTGCTATTCCTGCCACGGTGGCGGCGACAAGCTCGTCCAGGCGCTACCGAACGTTTTCACCGAGATGGCAAAGCGCGGGCATCCCTACGCCAGCGATACCAACCAGCACTCCGTAACCGAGCCGACGATCTTGATGCAGAATCGCCACACCACCTGCGTGGATTGCCACGACAGTCACGGCTCCAAGCAGGTAATGACGTTCTCAACTCCGCCCGGCATCCGGCCCTCGCAAAATGGCGCCCGCGGCGTTAGTTCCGACGGCACTCTCCTCGCCGCGGCAAGCCAGCAGTACGAAACGTGCTTGCGCTGCCATGGCACTAGCACCGGAAAACTCGCACCTGAATCGTTCGGATATCTTCCGTCACGCCTTGCCACTGGTGGCGACCAGTTGAACCTAATCCCACAGTTTGGCAGCGCTTCCATCAGCGCCCACCCCGTCATGCGGGACCGCAATTCTCCTGGGACGCAGCCCAGTCTGCTCTCCGCGATGTGGAACATCGACGGCACTACTGCGGGAAGGCTTATGGGGACACGCCTCTTCTGCACCGATTGCCACAACAGCGACGTCAATCGTGAGTTTGGCGGAATCGGACCGAATGGACCACACGGCTCCGTCAACGATCACATCCTCGAGCGGCGATACGTAGCCAGCGAAGTTGCTGCCGGAACTTTCCCAACCGGCGGTCCAGGATCGCCGATCATCAACCCGAATCCCAATCCGCCTACCAGTCCATCGTCCGGTGGCCCATACTCGCTATGTGCGAAATGCCACGATCTGACGAATGTCCTAAGCGACGTCACTTTCCCCAAACACAGCAAGCACGTGAATGAGTTAGGTATTTCGTGTTCTGTATGTCACAGCGCACATGGCGTTCCTGCCGGCGGATCAGGATTGAACGGCCAACGTCTCGTGAACTTCGATATCAAGGTCGTTGCGCCGAATGCCGGAGTTATTTCGTACAGCGGAACCAGTTGTACCCTGAGATGTCACATGGCCGACCACACGTCTAGTGGAGTCACGAAAGTCGTTCCGTAAGGCGCGGCTTCCGGCCCGAGTGACGTATCGCACAGATACTTGTGATTAGAGTTCCTGCCCCTCACGGGGTCCTTGCGTAACTTGTTTCTACCGGGTCAAAACTCCCGTCAAGGTGAGCGGAATCTCGCGGAATTCAGAGGGAATCTCCCTGCACTGCGAGTAGCGCTCGTAAGTATCTCAAGACACGAGAGATATAGACACGACGATACGGCGGGATTGGCAATGCGACTGCCTGAATATCAGTAATCAGGCTGCTCCAGCGCCGTAGGAACCGGGCGAGCAGTACCGAACAAGCGAGCAGACGATATGACAAACGAAATCGAAACAGCCCAGCCTTCCACCCCAACGTGGCAAAGCAAGCAAGTCTATGCGATGGCCATTGCGTGCCTGGTGGTCGGTTTGGTGATCGGATACTTTCTCCGTGGATCGCAAACTCCCGTCGCCGATACGCACGCCCAACCAACTGCGCAGCAGGCCGTGAATCCGCACGCCGGAGTCCCGGGTATGGGCGGCGGCGCTCCCACGATGGAGCAGATGAAGCAGATGGCGGAGAAAACAGCTCAGCCCATCAAAGAGGAGCTGAAGACACATCCGAAGAACTTCGACGCCCTCAACAAGATGGGCAACGTCTATCGCGCAACTCACCAGTTCAAGGAAGCTGCCGAGTACTACACCAAAGCCCTCGAAGTTGATCCTAAGAATGCCGCGGTCCGCACCGATCTTGCCACGTGCCTCTACTACACCGGCGACGTAGACGGAGCGGTCGCACAACTCGAAAAGGCGCTCAGTTACGATCCCAAGTTCGCCGGCGCGCTCTACAACCTCGGCATGATCAAGCTGAAAGGGAAGAAGGATTCCGCGGGCGCAATTGCCTCGTGGCAGAAGCTCTTGAAGGTCGTCAGCGATCCCGCGCAAAAACAGCAGATCGAAGATCTCATTGCAAAGACCAAAAACACAAAGGATTCATAACTCAGCTTCACTCTCATCTTAGGCCGCCTTTCGGGGCGGCTCTTTTGTTTGTCTCCATTACAATCGACATCGTGCCGCTCTCGTTTGAAGTCACAGCCCACGATGGCGCCGCGCGCGCCGGGCGTATGTCACTGCCCCACGGCGTCGTGAAGACGCCGGTGTTCATGCCGGTCGGCACCGTTGCGTCTGTCAAAGCTGTTTCGCAAGATCTCCTGGAAGAACTCGGCGCCCAGATTATTCTTGGCAATACCTATCACCTGTACTTGCGCCCAGGCCACGAGAACGTTCGCAAACTCGGCGGACTCCACCGCTTTATGTCCTGGCGCCGTCCCATGCTCACCGATTCTGGCGGATTCCAGGTCTTCAGCCTTAGCGATCTCCGCAAGCTCACGGAAGAAGGTGTCACGTTTCGCTCGCACCTCGACGGTTCGTCCCACTTCTTCAGCCCCGAGCGTTCCATGGAAATCCAGATCGCCCTCGGCGCGGACATCATCATGGCCTTCGATGAGTGCACCGAGCATCCGGCTGAACGGGACCGCGCTCGTGAATCGATGGATCTGACTCTCCGCTGGGCCAAACGAAGCCAAGCCTACTTCGGCCAGCATAAGCACGAGGTCCCTTGGGCCGGCGACACTCATCTCTCCACCAACGACCAGAACCTTTTCGGCATCGTTCAGGGAGGTATGTACCCCGATCTTCGCCGTGAATGCGCCGAAAAGCTTGTGCAGATGGACTTTCCCGGCTACGCCATTGGCGGTCTGAGTGTCGGGGAGCCCCGTGACATTACCTATAACGTGGTTGACGCCACTCTCCCCCATCTGCCTGAAAACAAACCGCGCTATCTGATGGGCGTGGGTACTCCGGAAGAAATTGTGGAGTACGTTGGCATGGGCATCGACATGATGGACTGCGTGCTCCCGACCCGTGCGGCCCGCCACGGCCTGCTGTTCACTTCGCAGGGCAAAGTCAACATCAAGAACTCACGCTACGCCCTCGACGAGAGCCCCATCGACACGGCCTGCGGATGCAAGGTTTGCGCCCGGTATTCGCGTGCCTACCTCCGTCACCTTTACGCCTCCAACGAACTGCTCGCGCAGGTGCTGAATACCGTGCACAATCTGGCCTTCTACCTTGACACCATGCGATTGGTGCGGCAATCTATTCTACTTGGGGAATTCTCCAGGTTTCTTTCTGGTGTCCGGTCTCGCGGTTTGAACTCCCCAGCTCATACCTAAAGGGAAGGCCCGAAGTTGGTCGCGTTTATGTCCCATAGGCGCAAACAGCGGCCGGTCTCATCAGTTCCCGCAGGTACAATAGAGAAATAACGAGTACGAATTCATAAGGTATGCAGGCTGCCGGTGTGAGCAGCAGCCGATTGAAAGTCATGTATATGCAAGAGTTAAGCGCTCTTATCCTGCAGGCGCCTTCCGGTTCGAGTTGGTTGGCGTGGGCTCCCCTGGTTTTCATCTTTGCGATCTTCTATTTCCTCCTGATTCTTCCCCAGCAACGCCGGCAGAAACAGTGGAAAGCCATGCTTGGCAATCTGAAGACCGGCGACCGTGTCACCACCAGCGGCGGCATCAAGGGCACCATCGTCGCTTTGCGCGACGAGAACATTCATTTGCGCGTTCCGCCCGATAACATCCGGTTGGAAGTGGCCCGTACCGCTATCGTCTCGGTTGCCACGGGTGAGGAAGTCCAAAAAGCGCAGTAACGACTCCGTTTCAGCAGTAGTACAAAATGAACAAGAACCTGACCTGGAAAACGATCTTCATTGTTGCCGTGATGCTGGTGTTTCTTTTTGGCATCTTCGGTATTCCCAAGAGCCTTAGTAAAGCCGGCCTCACTGCCGCCGTCCGTGAGCGCATCAGTCTCGGTCTCGACCTCCGTGGCGGAACCCACCTCATCCTTCAGGTGATGGTGAATGACGCCATCAAGGCCGATTCCGACAACGCCGTCGACCGGCTGAAGTCCGAGTTGCGGACCGCCAACATCACCTACGCCGAGATCACCCAGCCCGACCCGAACACACATCCGGAAATGATCTCCGTCAAGGGTGTGCCGCCCGAGTCCAGCGCCGACCTTCGCCGCATTGTGCAGGAGCGGCTCCCCGAATACGATCTCGCCTCCGGTGCCGAGAATTCGTGGACCGTTTCCATGAAGTCTTCCGTGCTCGAGGACCTGAAGCAGCGTTCGGTCACGCAGGCCATCGAAACCATCCGCAACCGAATTGACCAGCTCGGCGTTAGCGAGCCTGTCATCGAAGAGCATGGGCTTGGCGCTTATCAGATTCTTGTTCAGCTCCCCGGCGTTGACGATCCGGCGCGTGTGAAAGAAATCATGCAGTCCACCGCCATGCTTCAGATTCGGCAGGCGTTGGATGGTCCCTTCAGCTCCGAGCAGGACGCTCTTCAGAAAAGCGGTGGTGTGCTTCCTCCCGACTCGGTTCTGATGAAAGGCCGTTATCAAGGCGGCCCGGGCAGCGGCGATCGTGCTGACGTTTGGTATTTGCTATCCCGTTCCTCTGCTGTCACCGGCCGTGACCTCCGCGGTGCCGAGCCTACTCGCGACGAAAACAACCGTCCCGCGATTCGCTTCATGCTGACCAGCGATGGCGGCCGTCGTTTCGGCTCCTTCACCGGATCCCATGTGGGCGACCGGTTAGCGATCGTTCTGGATAACAAGGTCCAGGAAGTCGCCACCATCCAGGAGCAGATCAACGATGAAGGCCGCATCACCGGCGCCTTCACCGATCAGCAGGCCAAGGATCTCGCGATGATCCTCCGTTCCGGCGCGCTACCCGCGGGTATTCGTTACCTCGAAGAGCGCACCGTCGGACCGTCGCTCGGTGCTGACTCCATCCGTCACGGCGTTCTGGCTGCGGTGATCGGGTTAATTGCCGTGATCGTCTTCATGCTCATCTATTACCGCGGTGCGGGCATCAACGCCGATCTGGCCTTGGTCCTCAACTTGATCATCCTGCTTGGATTCCTTGGTTTTACTGGCGCGACTCTCACGCTGCCTGGAATCGCAGGTGTCATCTTGACCGTCGGTATGGGTGTCGACTCGAACGTCCTGATCTTTGAGCGTATCCGCGAAGAGCTCCGGCATGGCAAGACGCCGACCTCTGCCGTTTCGCAAGGGTTCGCCCATGCTTGGGTGACCATCGTCGATACCCACGTCACGACCATTGTTTCCGCGGCCATTCTGTTCATCTTTGGAACTGGTGCCGTTCGCGGATTCGCCGTGACTCTGGCGTTCGGTTTGTTGGCTAACCTGTTCACTGCTGTGTTCGTGTCGCGCGTGATCTTCGACGCACACTTGAACCGGCACCGGGCGGGCGAGCCGCTTTCGATTTAGTGATTGGATCGGGCGATTGGGGCATTTCCGGTCGCTCGGTTCGTTGTAAGTTTTGGAAATAGGCTTGGTCTTCAGAATAGGCCCAACGGCCCGATGACCAAATGACCCGATACAAGAGGTTTTAGGTGGAATTCTTCCGCAATTCGAACATCGATTTTCTGGGCAAGAAGTGGTACTTCCTTGCCTTCTCGCTGATCTTCAGTGTCGCCGGCCTGTTCTCGCTCTTCTTCTGGCATGGCCTGCCGCTCGGCGTGGACTTCCGTGGTGGCACCCTCGTCTACGTGAAATTCACCCAGCGTCCCGATGAGAACCACGTGCGCTCCTTGCTCGCCAAGGCCGGTTTGACCCAGGCCAAGCTTCAGCGCATCGGCCAGCCGGAAATGAACGAACTCCTGATCTCGCTCGATATTCAGGAAACCAGCGAGCAGGCGCTCGATGCCGGCAAGAACACCATCATCCAGGCGCTCGAAGGCACCAGCCCCGACCCGAACAAGAAGGACCTCAATAACGCCAGCAGCCAGAGTGTCTTTGACGCTTTGCTCACGGCCGATCCCGTCCGTGCCGGAACCGACGCCAACCAGCGCTATCAGGCGATCGCGCAGCAGATCGTCGACTTGCGCGACAAGGAGCATGGAGGTGTATTCTCCAGCTTCGACCAGCTCAAGGTGCTCGATCCCAACGTTGTGCAGGTACTCCAATCCAGCTTCTATCTTTCTAATTTTGGCGTCCGCAACGTTGAGATCGTCGGCCCGCAGGTCGGAAAGCAGCTCCAGATCCAGGCTTACAAGGCAATCGGGCTGTCGCTGCTCGGCATGCTCGTGTACTTGTGGTTCCGGTTCGAATTGATATATGGTGTTGCGGCTGTGGTGGCGGTGTTCCACGACACGCTCATCACCGTCGGCGCGTTCTCGATGCTCAATAAGGAGATCTCGCTCACGGTGATTGCCGCTATCCTCACCCTGACCGGTTACTCGATGAACGATACGATCGTCGTCTTTGACCGAATCAGGGAAAATGTGAAGCTCATGCGCCGCGAGAGCCTGGCGCAGATCGTGAACATAAGCATCAATCAGACCCTGAGTCGAACAATTTTGACCTCGGGCCTTACGTTCCTGACGGTGCTCTCGTTGTTCCTGTTCGGAGGAGAGGTCCTCCACGGCTTCTCGTTTGCGCTGGTAATTGGTATCTTGATCGGCACGTATTCGTCGATCTTCATTGCTGCTCCGATGCTGGTTGCTTACCAGGGTTGGCGCGCAAACAAAAAGGGCTTGGCTGCTCAGGCGGTATCGCTACCTGCCGCGCGCAGCAAGGAAAAAGCCCGCGCCCGGTAGTTTAGGGCACTTGTAATTGGGTTACGCAGTTCGCGACTCCTCTGCCGGTTCCAGGTCCGGCAGGGGAACCGTGCTTTTCCAGTCTCCATGGGCCAATTTGCGGCAGTACCCAGTCCCGTTTTCCTGAGCCTGTAGTCCGTTTTCTGGACTCGGGATTGGTTGTATCGAATTGCGTGTTTTGCCGGGCCGGCAGCTTACGATTTTGGGAGCAAAAAGCTAGCCGTCGGTGTCTAACAGTTCTTAGGGAAGTATCGGTACGGAGAAGCAGGCCATGTTTGAAGACAGCCTTATTGAATCTGGTGGAAGACTGAAGAGTAAACGGCGCGGTGCAACCACGTTTATTTCCTTCATCTTCCAAATCGTCTTGATCGGAGTCATGGTTTTGATTCCGCTCATCTACACTGAAGCGCTGCCCAAGCAACAGTTAATGACGTTCCTTGTGGCGCCGCCTCCGCCTCCCCCGCCTCCTCCGCCGCCGGCAGCAGCACCGCCCGTGAAGGTGGTCCGGAAGATCGAGACGGAATTGGACAATGGACAGCTCCGCACGCCCACCAAGATCCCGCAGAAAGTCCAGATGATTAAGGAAGAGGAAGCTCCTCCGCCGATGTCCGGTGCAACTGGCGTCGTCGGTGGTGTTCCCGGTGGCGTACCCGGCGGTTCCATGGGTGGTGTGATCGGTGGAATCATCGGTCAGACCGCAACCACAGTGGTGCCCAAAGTGGCCACTCCGCAGCGTGTCCGTGTTTCGCAGGGCGTTTCGGAAGGACTTCTGGTTCACCAGGTGAAGCCCACCTATCCGGCTTTGGCGCGTCAAGCGCGTATTCAGGGAACGGTTGTTCTGGCGGCTGCCATCGGCAAGGACGGTACCATTCAGAACCTCCGCTTGATCAGCGGGCATCCGATGCTGGCTCCGGCCGCTCTGGACGCCGTCAAACAGTGGAAGTACCGCCCGTACTTCCTGAATGGCGAGCCCGTCGAGGTGGATACGCAGATTACCGTCAATTTCACCCTTGCAGGTGGTTCGTAAAAATTCGCGTCCCGGCAGGAATGGCAATTTTGGTTCAGGCTGCCATCCTTGCCGGTCCGCAGGCATTCCAAGCTGCTCATACACGGCTGTAGTGCGTGTATTTTCCGGCTAAGGTCGGGTGAGTTTCGCCCGGCTGGCATCAAAAGCAATACTGATTTTCTGTTCAAAAGTTCTGAGGAGGAACAGCTAACCAATGTTCGTAGCAAATTTGGCAACACTCGCACTTTCTTACACGCCGATGGCGGCTATGTTCATGCTTCAGGAAGGCATGCCTGGTTGGGATCCGATCTCCCTCTGGAAACAGATGGGATGGTTGGCCCGCATCGTCGTCATCATCCTTTTCATCGAGTCCGGCTGGTCCATCGGCGTCATGATTGACCGCTGGATGGCCTTCAGCGCAGCTCGCAAGCAGTCCCGGGTGTTTGCTCCCCAGGTCGCCGGCGCGTTGAAGAACGGCAACATCGAAGAAGCGATCAAGATCGCCGAGCGTAACAAGAAGAGCCACCTGGCCAAGGTCGTCGTCGCCGGTCTGCAGGAATTCCGCGCTCACGGCGAATCCAGCGACATTCCGGGTGAAACCATCGAAGCCTCCAAGCGCGCCCTTGAGCGTGCCGAAGCCATCGTTCACGCCGAACTGAAGCGTGGTCTTGGCGGTCTCGCCACCATCGGCTCCACCGCTCCCTTCGTCGGACTGTTCGGAACGGTCGTCGGTATTTTGAACGCGTTCCGCGGCATCGCCGAGTCGAAGGCAACCGGTCTGGGCGCCGTCGCTGGCGGTATCGCTGAAGCGCTCGTCGCCACTGCTATCGGTCTGTTCGTCGCCATCCCGGCCGTCATGATGTTCAACTATCTGACCGGCCGCGTGGAAGCCTTCGACGTCGAGATGGACAACTCTTCCAGCGAACTCGTTGATTACTTCCTGAAGCGCCGCACAGCGCTCCGCAAGTAATCACTGACGCCGGAACGGAGGAGTCTTATGGCACAGGCAAAGAGAAATGAAGGCGGCAAGGTCAATTCCAACATCAACGTCACCCCCATGGTCGACGTGATGCTGGTGCTGCTGATCATCTTCATGGTGGTCACGCCCATGTTGCAGAAGGGCGTCAGCGTGGACCTCGCGAAGACCGACAGCCCTACGCCCATGGCCGATGCGGATAAAGAAGATGCTTTGATCGTCGCCGTAATGCGCGACGGCACGGTTTTCTTCGGCACCGAGAAAACGCCGGTCGATCAGCTCACCAATAAGTTGAAAGATAAGTTGGCGAACCGCACCGACAAGCGCGTTTTCATTCGTGCAGATGCACGGTCACGGTATGGAGCCGTGGTTGACGTCGTGGACAACGTTCGCTCTGCGGGTGTTGACCAGTTGGGTCTGCTGACCGAACAGCGTAAACAGGGAACTCCGCCACCGGCGGCTGCGACCACACCTACGCCGTCGGGCGACTAAGGAGTTTTTTATGGCAATGGGAGTTAGTGGTGGCGGTGGCGGTCAGAACGCCGACATGAACGTCACCCCGTTGATTGACGTGCTGCTGGTGCTGCTGATCATCTTCATGGTCATCACGCCACTCACGCCGAAAGGTCTGGACGCGCTGGTACCTCAGCCGCCCAAGGACCCGACAAAACAGTCTGACCCCTCCGATCGTACGATCGTGGTTCAGGCCCTTAAAGCCGGAAGCGGTGTTGCCTACAAGATCAATCAGGACGATGTCACGATTGAAAACTTGCAGGGCCGCCTCTCCGACATTTTCAAGACCCGCGCCGAAAAGGTCATGTTCGTGAAGGCGGATAACGATCTCCCCTTCCAGACCGTGGCCCAGGTAATCGATCTCGCTCACCTTGCCGACCCCGATATCAAGGTCGGTTTGATGACAGCGGCCGTCGAGGCAGGTCAGTAAAGGCTTTACCCCTCAGAACTTCGGGAGATGCGGCAGGCCTAAAACGTCTGCCGCATTGCCTCCCGGATTGTTACAATCCAGAGTTCCCGGTCTCTGTGGGCACGCAGTCGGTCACACCAGATACAAAGGACGCGGGGCGAAAACAAGCGTCCTATTTGATCCCTGAAAAGGGGGACTTATATCGCAATGAACAGAAGCGCAAAAATTCTAGCGTTGGTTATTTCCGCACTCATGCTTCTCGCGTCTACCGGCTGCAACAAGCTCAGGGCGCGCGATCAGCTCAACAAGGGCGTTCAAGCGTACAAGAATGCCAGGTATGAAGACGCCATCGAAAAGTTCAAGAATGCGGTCGCTCTCGATGACTCCCTCATCAATGCGCGTCTCTATCTTGCGACTGCCTACGCGAACCAGTACATCCCCGGTGCCGATACCCCCGAGAATAATCGCAACGCCGAGCAGGCTATTCAGGAGTTCAAGAACGTTCTCCAGAAGGATCCTCAGAACATCACTAGCCTGAAGGGTATCGCCTCTCTCTACTTCCAGATGAAGAAGTTCGAAGAGGCCAAGGAATACAACCGCAAGGTCATCGCCGCCGATCCGAACGACCCCGAGTCTTATTACTCCATCGCCGTGATCAACTGGACGGAGACCTACCAGCCGCGCATGGAAGAGCGCAACAAGCTCGGTCTGAAGCCGGAAGATCCGATCAAGGACAAAAAAGTCTGTGAGGCTCTGAAGGAAAAGAACGAAGCCAAGGTTCAGGAAGGCATGGACATGCTTGAGAAGGCTCTCAAGCTTCGCGAAGACTACGACGACGCCATGGCCTATTACAACCTGCTCTGGCGTGAAAAGGCCGACATCGAGTGCGGCGATCCCGCTGCCCGCGAAGCCGACCTGAAGAAAGCCGACGAATGGGTTGACCAGACTCTCGCCGCCAAGAAGCGCAAGGCCGACAAGGCTGCGGCCGCTGCCGGCGGTGGCATTACCATGGAACAGAAGTAAATCTACTGGCGGAACCTCAGGCCTCGCCCCACGGGCGAGGCCTCTGTTTTTTGTGCCGGGTCTCCTCGGTGGCGCTCTTTGCACATCCTCCCCGAAAAGTGCGCAGTCGGATAGAATTGCTGGTTCTTCCGAGCCCTCTATGTTCAAAAAAGTCCTGATCGCCAACCGCGGAGAGATTGCCGTCCGCGTCATTCGCGCCTGCCGCGAAATGGGCATCCGCTCCGTTGCGGTTTACTCCGACGTCGACCGCGCATCGCTTCACGTGCGCAAGGCCGACGAGGCGTACCACATCGGACCCGCCACCGCCTCCGAGTCCTACCTCAACATCGGCAAGATTCTTGGCGTGGCGAAGGTTTCTGGTGCGGAAGCCATCCACCCCGGGTATGGATTCCTCTCCGAAAACGCGCTCTTCGCGCAGGCGTGTGCCGATGCAGGTGTGAAGTTCATCGGCCCGCCCCCTTCGGCGATGCAGATGATGGGTTCCAAAACGCGCGCGCGGCAGCGCATGGAAGCCGCCGGCGTGCCGTTCGTTCCCGGTTCGTTGCGCGGCCTCGAGTTCGAACAGACCCGTGAGGTGGCCGAGAAGATCGGCTACCCGGTCATGCTGAAGGCTGCGGCCGGAGGTGGCGGCAAGGGGATGCGCCTTGTTCGCGATCCCAAGGACCTGAAGTCGGCTTTCGAAGCCGCGCGCAGCGAAGCGCAACGATCGTTCGGAGACAGCGAAGTCTACATCGAGAAGTACATCGAGAACCCGCGCCATATCGAGGTGCAGGTCCTTGCCGACGAACACGGCAACTGCGTCTACATGGGCGAGCGCGAATGCTCCGTTCAGCGCCGCCATCAGAAGGTCCTGGAAGAATCTCCTTCCCCCATCGTGACGCCCGAAATGCGCGCCAAGATGGGGGCCATCGCCGTGCAGGCCGCCAAAGCTTGCGGCTACACCAATGCCGGAACGATCGAGTTCATCGCCGACCAGCAGCGAAACTTCTATTTCCTCGAGATGAACACCCGTCTCCAGGTGGAGCATCCGGTCACCGAACTTGTCACCGGACACGACCTGGTCCATCTCCAATTCCGCATCGCCTCCGGTGAAAGACTGCCGTTCACGCAGGACGACATTCGGCTTCGCGGACACGCCATCGAGTGCCGCATCTATGCGGAAGATCCCGACAACAACTACTTCCCCAGTCCGGGCAAGATCACGCTGCTGCTGGCCCCTTCCGGTCCGGGCATCCGCCGCGACAGCGGCATGTACGAAGGCTGGAACGTTCCTATCGACTATGATCCGCTGCTCGCCAAACTGATCGGCTACGGCGCTACGCGGGAAGAAGCAATCTCCCGCTTACAGCGCGCGCTATACGAGTACTTCGTCGGCGGCATCAAGACCAATATCTCGCTCTTCCGCCGCATTCTTGCGCATCCGGATTTCCGGGCCGGAAAACTCGACACGGGTTTTCTCGACCGCATGCTGGCCGACCCGCAGACGAACAATGTGGAAGACGAGCGCCACGACGACAAGGTGCGCGTGGCCGCCATCGCCGCCGGCTTGTTTGCCGTGCTGGAACCCACGGTTGCTTCCGGAAATGGAGCTGTGACCGGTGTTGCGAAAGAGCAGTCGAAGTGGAAACAGGCGGGCCGCGCCGAAGCCCTGAGGAGCCTTTGATGACATACGAGATCACCATCGACGGCAAGAACTACAAGCTCGATCTCAGCCGCATCGACGAGCGCTGGGAATGTTCGCTTGACGGAGAACCGGTGCAGGTCGATGCCGTGCTGGCGCGCCCGAACGTCATGTCGGTCATCATCGCCGGCGAAGCGTACGAGGTGAAGCGCGAGCGCACGGCGACGGATACGCACCTGTGGGTGAAGAGCGCGCGCTTTGCGGTTGATGTTCGCGATCCGCGGTCGCTGCGCAGCCGTCGTAGTAAGGCCGGAGGCGTCGAAGGTCCGCAGAAGCTGCTCGCGCCCATGCCCGGAAAGATTGTCCGCATCGTCGCACCAGTGGGCAAAGAGGTGAATGCGGGCGAAGGTGTCTTGGTCATCGAAGCCATGAAGATGCAGAACGAGCTGAAGTCTCCGAAGCAGGGCGTCGTAAAGCAGGTGCTGGTCACAGAGGGAACTTCGGTCACCTCCGGCGACGTGCTCGCAATCGTGGAGTAGCTCTCGTTTCGTCCCAACCTGGGCTTCAACTTGCGCCATCCAACTCTGCAAGGAGAATATCGGATGGACGCACTTAAACTGCTTAAGCAGGACCACGAGAAGTTGAAGAGGCTTTTGGCGCTGCTCGACGAGACTGGGGAGAGCGCGCCCAAGAAGCGCCAGAACCTGTTTGCCAAGGCAAAGCGCGAACTAACGATGCATGAGATTCTCGAGGAAGAACTCGTGTATCCGGCGTTCGAGAAGCAGGCGAAGTTGAAAGAAATCGTGCTCGAAGGATACGAAGAGCACCACGTGGTGGACATGGTGTTTGGCGAGTTGTCGAAGATTTCGCCGGAAGACGAGAGCTGGGGCGCAAAACTCAGCGTGGCGAAAGAAAATATTGAACACCATATCGAAGAAGAAGAGGGCGAGATGTTCAAGCAAGCCCGCAAGATTTTCGACGAGAAAGAACTGGAGAAGCTTGGCTTCCAGTTGGCGGCGCGCAAGGAAGAGCTGGAAAAAGAGACCCCCAGCGACCTCGAGGAAACGCGCGACGACGTCCGCGAAGAAGCGGCATAACGGCAGTCATCAGTAGCCAGACGCCGTTCGGGCAAAGGCCAGTCGAGAGACTGGCCTTTATAAATGTCTGGTTTGTGAACCGCCGTCCATTTCACTTTTGATCCAGTTCAGGTTCAGTCCTGCCGTCCAGCAGGTGGGCCGGAGTCCATTCACCGTTCTTCAATTCCTGGAGGGTGTCGACGAAGGTCTGCATCAGGCTGGGGCCCTCGTGCGCATTTTCTTTTTCATCGTGGGTTTCGGTCGACTTGAGTTTCAACCTGAGCTTCATTTCCAGTTCCGCGCGGGCTTCGGCTTCGAGCTTTTCTTCATCGAGTGGGGAACGGGCATCGCGGCGCTGGATCACGGATGCGGCGACCTGATAACCGTAGAGAGCCAGCGAGCAGAGGCGGGGATCAAGATTGCCGGAGAGCCCGGCCTCGATAGTCTGGTGAATGCCGAGGAGGATGGAGCGCGAATCTTCGAAGACGGGCACGCGGTAATCGGTATGCCCGGTGGGCAGTTCGGTCCGACGATGGTATCGCATATGGTAGTAGCAATAGTGCTGGTCGCGGGTGGCGACGGCGCCGCAGCGCTTGCCGTCGGTCTTGATGTGCTCACAAATGGGAGCCTGCATATCTTCTTCTCCAAATAAGAAAGCCTGGCGCTCGGCCAGGCTTGGTTTGGGGCTAACGTCGTTGATAGAGGGGTACCCCCACCCCCTCCCGGATTAGAAAACAAACCACTTACACGACAGACAATGAAAACAAAGGACTTATAAGTCGCTGATTTTACAGCTACTTACAACATCAATTTGATAACAAAGGACTTAGCTGCGAGGCACAAGATTGTGTTCTCCGACAACGAAAGTCCTGAGACGGAACTGGCATCTTCACCGCAGTGCAAAAGCAACTGCGGCGGACAGGAGTGTCCGCCCCACACAGGCCTTCATTACCTACATTTTCAGAATAGCAATTTGGGTGGGGGCATCATGCCAAGTTTTTCAGATTTATATTTGCTGTTAAATCAGCAACTTACGTGAAAAAGAGGGTGTGGACCCCCTTGACATCCGATTTTCCAAAACGGGCCGCGGATGACACGGATTGTGCGGATGGGCGCGGAAGTACAGAGGTTCTTCGGGTGCGCCTCAGAATGACAAAAAACCAAGTACAGAGGTTCTTCGGTAAGCCCCTGGCTAAACCCCCGGTTCGTCCTGCGCCAGTTTCGATTTGGGAATTCAGGGCTGGGTGAACTCATTTTCCGTTGAGCCGGGTTACCTCCAGAGGCAGATAATCGGCGCGGGGAGGTGGGACCGATGCTGAAGTCATTTGTGTCTGCGACAGCCGTTTGCGCTATCGCGATTGCGTGCGGCGCGTTGATCTTGTTTGCCTTCGCGCACAACTCCACGCTGAACAATCCGTATCAAGTGGCCCTCCTCTGGTGCATGGCGCCAGTAACGTGGGGCATCTGGGCGATGTTGACGCCGAAGGCGTGGATGCCGGAAAAGTTGCCGTACTGGGGGGCGATCCTGGGTCTGATTGCCGGAACCGGCGCAACGCTGGTGCTGAACATTCCGGGAAGAATCATGGGCGCGTATGTCCGCTACCGCTGGCGCGGCCTGATGGTGCTGCTGGCAATCGCGCTGTACTACGCGCTGTGGATGGGAGTGCGCGGTTTGTACAAAACTCTCTTCCGTCCGACGGTGGACCAGAAGTTCAAGGCAGCGGCGTAGTCCTTCGCTAAGCTCAGGTCAGGCTCCCAAAAGGGGGAGTTCATAACGTTTAAGTGAACGAGATCCCACCCCCTCCTGCTAACGGGAAGGGGTGGGCGGCCGGTTTACTTACCGGATTGGGTCTGGGTCTGCTGCTGAGTCTTGGTTTGAGTTTCCTGTTGTGTCTGCTGCTGCGTGCGGGTCTGCTGCTGAGTCTTAAGGCAGTCGCCGGTGCAGTTTGGACCGGTACCGTCGCGTTTGCGATCGCGCTGCCGTTGTTGGGTGGTAGTGCCGGATTGCTGCCGGGATTGTTGTCCGGTGCCGGGAGTGTGAATGCGCGCGCGGGTCTGCGTGCCCATGCCGGCGCCACCGCCACCACCACGGTTGCCGCCGCCGCGGCCTTGCGCGAAACCAACTGTCGGTAATGCCAAGCTGGCGATGATTGCCAGAGATACCAGTGCCCGTTTCATTGTGATCGTCTCCTTGGGGTTTGTGAGTGCGGTTGTAGATGCCGGCCCGCCCAAGCTTCCCTTTGCAGGCACCCCTTGTTTGCCCTCCGCTTGAAAAAACGCAAGTTGGCGGGAATTGTTACGGCGTTTCATGGCACGTCACAATGATGTGTGATTGGCGGCGAGGCTTGTAGACAGGAGTGTTAGTTGGCCCCACTCACGTCCAAAACAAAAGGATGAGAGTGGGGCAAATCTTTTTCCGCGAAACTATCGCTACCTGCGGCGGCGCAGTTTAACGGCGATGCCGGAAAGGCCAACGCCAAGCAGCAACAAGGATGCAGGTTCCGGTACCGTAGTGACCGCCTGGAAGGTGGAGTTGGTGTAGGTGCGGAGGGTCATGAGACCCATCGAGGTTGGGGCGTCAACCCAATCCGTAATCGAAAGATTGGACGGGTTGCCGATGGGACCGATGGCGGTCGAGAGGTCGTAGGCGCCAAAGGCAGGATCGACGACCTGGATGATGTCGCAGCAGTGAATAAGGCCCTGCACGCCGTAGCCGACCTTATTGGCCGCGTTGTTGGCGAAGACGTAATCGGTGCCAGTCACGGTCATGCTGCCGACGCCAGAGATCACGATGGTGGCGGAGGTGGGGGCGACAACATAGGAACCGGTGATGGCGGAGGTATCGGCAACGGCAGTGAGCGTGAGCGAGGCATCGCTGAAGGTAGTAGTTCCGACGATGCCGGACACGGTGCCGGTAAAGATGTACTGGATTGAGCTGGCACTGCCTACAGCAGTGGCGAGCGTGACGAGCAACGTCAGTAAGAACAGGAAACGGCAAACACGCATTAGTGTTTCCTCGCGGCAAGTTGAAATTCCTACACCCCGTAGGAGTTATGGACATGCTGAGCACTTCAAATGCCATGCAGGTTTTGAATAACGCCAGTGTTTACTGCGGGTTAGAGCGGTGGCGCGATGGAGCGGGGCCGGGGATGTGCAGAAGGTTGCACATCCACGGATGACTTAGAGGCAGCCGCGGAGGACACGGATGGAGCGGATGAACGCGGAGACTCATTCCCGTTCAGTCTTGAATTTCGTCCGCTTTGTTTCCAATTACGTATCGGACGAAGCCACTGTGGGGCGTGTAAGTGTCGTAAAGCGCACGTGCCCGGTGATTGTTCTCCTTGGTTTGCCAATAGAGTCGGGACCAGCCCTGGGCTTTCATCTCGGAGATCAGGCGGTCGATCATCATGCGGCCGATTCCACGTCCGCGCAGTGCCGGATCGACGAAGAGATCCTGGAGGTAACAGACCGGTTTCAGTTGGGACGTGCTGTCGTGCAGGAGGTAATGCGCAATGGCAACGACCTGGTCACGTTCTTCGGCGACGATGGCGAACACCGGCGAGGCGGCGTCGTGAATGCGTCTCCAGAGATGCGAGGTGATTTCCGCAACCGGCTCGCGTTCGTAGAAGCGTGTGTAGCCGTCCCAAAGTTCGCGCCAGCGGCGCTCGTCCGCCGGTTGAAGTTTCCTGATCGTGATCATCGAGAAACTTGGATGTGCCGGCTGTGATTGCGTCGCAATAGATTAGGCACGGCAGGACGGACTTTCTGTGATTCTAACGTTAGCGTTTGTGCGGCGCGTACCTTCTCACCCCACCCCAGCAAAAGAAGCAAGAATGGGGCATTCACTCAATTGTTTAGAGGAGCGCGGCGCGGTATGTCATTTCGATCTCAATCGGGGATTGGCCGGACAGCGCACGGGCACGGCTGATGGCAGGTTCGCCGACGACTGAGACCTTTTGCAAAAGTTCGTCGACGTCGGCGAAGCGCTGGGTGGTGGCGAAATCGCTACGGCGGCGAACGTGGTGTGAATCGACCACGGCCCAACTGTTGCGAACTTTGTTGGTTTCGGCGGTGTAGAAGACCCATGGCGATCCGGGCGCGTGGTCGATGACAACGACGTCGGGCGCGAGTTGGCGGGCGGTCGCGAGCGCGGACTCCGCGTCGTCGATCTCGTGGAGACAAAACTCGAAGAGCACGACATCGGCGGGTGGGAGCTGCGGTCCGAA